>JAGRAY010000027.1 GCA_020434375.1 Bdellovibrionales bacterium
AAGGAGAAAACTTCATGAAAACATTATTAAGTTTAAGTTTTATGTTTGGCGTATTTTTAACGACAGCAGTTTTTGCTCAAGAACATGCAGCGGAGCAAGTAGCCACTGGCTATGGACATCAGGCTTGGTTAGCTATTGCTGCGGGTTTTGGTATGTCGATTGCCAGTGCTGCGGGAGTTTGGGGTCAGTCACGAGCGCTTTCAACGGCTCTTGATGGTATCGCCAGAAACCCAGGCGCACAGACCAAGATTTTTATTCCCATGGTTGTAGGTCTTGCACTTATTGAATCTCTGGTATTATTGAGCTTCATTGTTGCCAACGGGCTAAGCGGTAGAATCTAAACCTCTTTAAGGCATGTCTAGGCACGAAAACCTAGACATGCCTTTTTTTGTGTCTACGTTAAAAAATTATGAATAAACGTGATTACTATGAGGTTCTCTCGGTAAGCCGAGAGGCCACAGAAATAGAAATCAAAAAAGCCTATAGGCAAGTTGCTAAACAATATCATCCAGATCTTAACCCTGGCAACCAAGAGGCTGAAGAAAAGTTTAAGGAATGCTCCGAGGCATACCAAGTCTTATCAGATCAAGAAAAACGCGCGATATACGATCAATTTGGTCACCAAGGTCTTTCTGGGAGAGGATTTCAAGGTTTTTCGGGTGTAGATGAAGTGTTCTCCAGTTTTGGAGATCTTTTTGACACTTTCTTTGGTTTTGGTGGTTCAAGACCAAGGTCAAAAAATGCACCGTCTAAAGGTGCTGATCTTCAAACCGAAGTTGAAATAAATCTTAAAGATGTCTTAACCGGCACGTCTCGCGAAATTGAAATCGAACGAGACATTGATTGTACTGACTGCAAAGGTAAGGGCCATGATCCTTCTCATGCTCCTAAAACATGTGCTTATTGTAATGGTCAAGGTCAGGTTCTTCAAAGCCGAGGATTTCTATCAATAGCTACGGGATGCCCGAAATGTCGTGGTCGAGGCGTTGTGATCGATGTTCCATGTAAGAAGTGTTCTGGTAGAGGCCGAACCGTGGAAAAGAAGAGGGTCACCTTTGATATTCCTCCTGGCGTAGACCATGGAATGCAGCTGAGGCTCTTAAATGAAGGAGAAGGCGGCTACAAAGGAGGTCCCTATGGCAACCTGTATGTTGTGGTTCGTATCTTGGAAAATGCTCAATTTGAAAGGCAAAATGAGCATTTAATGACTACTTTAAACCTGTCGATTGCCCAGGCCAGCCTTGGTTCAACGGTCGATGTCGAGACACTCGATGGAAAATCGACTGAAATTTCGGTTAAAAGAGGCATTCAAAACGACGATATTATTACGATTGAAGGCCAAGGTTTACCAAGAATTGGAAAGAAAACGCGTGGCAATCTGTATCTTAGAGTGCGGGTGCAAATCCCAACACGTTTAACAAAGAAACAAGAAGAGCTTCTGTCGGATTTTGCAAAAGAGGGTGGTGAAAAAGTATCTTCGAAGAAGAAATTCTTTGGGAAAAAGTAGCTCATGCTTTTGATATAGGGCACCTCTAAAAACTCATGACATAGACATATTCCGTTGGTGCAAACGGGTGGCATGGATGGGTTGGATACTCCGAGGAGCTACTGCACCGCAGGAGTATGGGCCCCATCCATGACAGGACCCGCCCACAAAGTCTTCTCGTGTGTCACAAAACATCTCAAACGAAAACATTATCTTCAAGTAGTCAAGATTTTAGAGGTGCCCTTAATTTACTATATTTCCTTTTGCAGCTTCGCTGGCCGAAGGAGGGGGCTTTGCCTGTCCCTATAATAGAGAAAGGGCCGGTTCTACCGGCCCTTTTTTGTATTTTTATAATCTTCAGCCTAAACCCGTGAAAACGAGGTATTTCGGGCCGAAAACGTATTGATTCTTGGCGCATCCATTTTTCCACGCTTTTGATTTTTAAGCGACGGCTTTGCGGATACGGCGCCTTCAGGTGATAATGAAGCCACAGTGGCTGATTCGACCAGTAATGAAGGCATCTCTGATTGATTTTTGGTGAGAATTTTTCTCTCAATTTCTTTGATGAGCTTTTGGCGACGAACACCTTGAAAAGGCACTGCGTAGCGAGCTGCCGTTCTACGTAGCTCAAAAAAATCCATACTGGTTAACATCATTCTTGTAATATCTGTAAACGTCATACTTTTTTCTCCTTGGTTACTTTCATAGTACTTTTGCACGTTCCGTACCGGACACTCAACCACACACACAAAAAAACTATAAATTTTTCAATAACTTGCATCACTCTCAGCCTCGACTTCGTAGCTTGTTGCCCCATCGATCTCTCAATAGTGGCCTACCATCGCCCCTTTGTCCGCCCCTACATATCAGCATACGTCTGACACGGGGAAGCCTTGCCCCAGCAAGTTTTAATTTCTATATGAGAATCATAGTCCCCACTATAGCGAAACGCAATAGCTTTTTTTATACTAAAGTGCAGTCTCGTAAATATAGGTAAAGTTATTAATATTATTATCTTTTACAGTAATATTCGTATTGTGGTGTGCCTCTAAACATAGGATCACAGGGATGAACCGAACCACCATTTAGAGACTGATATTGAAAGCCTCCAACGGCTTGATTGATGCCGCTGTATCTTGGATCTTGCATCATCGAAAAACCAGCAACCTGATATTGCTGCATGCCAAAGTTTGCATTGACGCCTCCAGAAAGGCTGCCAGCTAACTGGTTAACCATTCCTACGCCTGCGTTTCTAAGACCACCTACAAAGCTTTGCCCCATCCGCTTAAACTGATTGCCAATTTGGCTAAAATCGATATCAAGTTTTGCATTTGCTTGGCCGCCGCCATATTGATTTTGTATGCCATAATAGTAGGTATCCGCATTAGGAGCCCCTATTTGGTAAAGATATGCGGCATGATCTAACCTTGAAATGGCTTGAGCATAGTCATAATTGGGAATTGACATGCGGTCGCAATCGTTGGGTCCATGCGGACAATAAGGGCCATTGGGGTACATTTGGTTAAAAAGCTGACTCTGATAAGGGTTATAATAGATTCCGTTTCCTCGATTTTGAAGATACTGTGTTTGAAGCTGCTGCCTGAGACCTGGTGAACCTTGATTTGCGCCAAGGCGCGACGCGCCAAATGCCGTATCAAACGACACTAAAGGGCTCAGGTCCGAGTCATAGTACATGCCTCTCAAGTGGTTAAAATTATAGTGTGCGCAGTGATCAGGACAATCGCCCATCAATTGGCCATTTTCGTCTCTTAAGCATTGCTCAAAACATTGACGCGCTTGAGCTTGGCTGTATCCATAGTATTGTTCATTGGAACGTTGATTTGATCCAACATCGCCTTGAGAGGCACCGTAAAGATTGTTATCTTGGTTAAGTTGCCCTTGCTGATATTGAGAAGTCTCTAAATAGCGAGCCTTTCCCTGATTATCGCAGGCCTGAAACCAAAGCGACAGAGCTATGCCCTGAGCCAGCGCAGCATATGTCTTCAGACCAAATTTCACTAATACCCGCCTTGCACCGGAGCACAGAAATAACCGTCAATTTGACCATAACGGGTGACCCATTCAATGTCCGCACAGATATCCTCGCCCGGATAATTACTAATGCGATTAAATCGAATACTTCCTCCGTCAATAATTTGAATTTGACCCTGGAGAGTTACCGAAACATCTTGAAAAGGAGCTGCAAATATAGGCAACCAAACACCTATACCGGAGTTATATATCGGCTGAATATTATTAACTCTAAAATGGAGAGAATCCGCATATCCAGTTCTGGATGCAAAACTAACAGTGCATTCTAAATCGGACACTGGTTCGACAGCGAAACTGTTTAGGGCAAAACAGTTCGCAGATAAAATGCGAGCCTCGTAAAAAACGCCGTTAATCTCGGTTCGTATTGCACCTCCGTCGTTTCCGCATCCACTCAAAAAGCTCATGCCGTACAAGGCAAAAATTATTAAAATATGTTTTGTGATTTTTTTCATCATGTTCTCCACTCAATATCCCTACAAAGAAGAGCAAACCTCATGCCAGCCAGGTCACCACTTAACCAACTGTAATTATTTAATATTTTGCAATAGATTCTCGCGTTGATGCGTTTTTTGGGACATCGATGACA
Source organism: Bdellovibrionales bacterium (assembly GCA_020434375.1). Classification (GTDB taxonomy): domain Bacteria; phylum Bdellovibrionota_G; class JALEGL01; order JALEGL01; family JAGRAY01; genus JAGRAY01. Next base: position 4,125 of record JAGRAY010000027.1, read on the forward strand.
CCTTACTGAGGCATTTTTTCTCATGGCAAACATATAGCCTATTGCGTCATTCATGTCAATGAACCTTTGCAAGGCCACAATGACTTTCGATCGGACACTTTTCACATACAGATTTAACAAAGGCATGCTGACAATGCTCTAAAATACCCAGACGGCAAAGCGCAAAATCATATTTAATGGGATCCAACTCATCTAAAACTTTCATTGAACGCGTTGCTTCAGTGACTAATTTCCAACCAGACGACTTGGTAGGTGCTAAATTGAGATACTTTACGAGGCGCGACAGATGCGTATCTATGGGAATAAACAATTCGCTCGGTGAGATACGCTGCCAAAGACCAAGATCGGGCGAAAGTCGTCGAACCATCCAGCGAAGAAACATACACAGTCTTTTACACGTGCTCTTTCCCTCCGGAGCGGGGATCAAAAAATTCAGCCCGCGTGAAAGCGCACCCCCATTGATTTTTTGAAAACGACTCTTCAAGCGACGAGAGAAACGATTCATGAGAGTTTCTAGCTCTCGCGTTTCCCCACTGGTCTCCATGAAAAAATTCTCTAGCAAAGCATGTGATTCATAGATTTGGGCAAGGGCCTTTAAAAACACGCATAGGTCCTGCCCTGTGATCCAGCGATGATAGACACTCTGAACTTTTGTGAATTGGCCACGCTGCAAAAACTCAACAGGCCTTGGACCTAAGATCGCCAGCAATTTCTCAACCGTTAAAAAAATGGCACGAACGTTTCCAAACGAAAGACTCGACACCACAAGGGCCACACACTCTTGGTCTAAAGGATCTCGATAACGATGGACGAATTTGATGGGATCAGATTTAAGATACGCCTGGCAATCGTAGATTTTAACAAGCTTGTCTAACTCTTGTTTCAGTGTCACCAAGTCGGCATATTACACTGTTTAAAAAAAAACGCCGCGAAGTCTGTCCCTTCACGGCGTTTGATTTGATCTTTTAGTCCTTTTTTTGAATTTGTTGGTAGTTATTCCACCACTCAATAATTTGATCCGCTCGAGCAATATGAGGTGCAAAATCGCCTGCCCATCTAGATTGTCTGCACCAGTCTGTGTAGATTTTCATATAAGGAATACGCTCTTCCCAAAAAACGATAGGCATTTCGGCCTTCAAGATGTTCAAACTATAATCTTCAACCTCTCGACACCGATAGTGATCGACATCTGTCCACTTAGCCAAAAAGATAGCCTCAGCCTCTTTAGACAATTTTTTTAAAGTCTCTAATGTCGCAGGAATCTGCGGATTTTGATCTTCATTGATCAACACCACCTCTGCTTGATTAATAACCTCAAGAGCTATTTCTTGCCACTGGTCATAATGCCGACCTTCATGTTTAATCACGAGGTCAATGAATTGCTTACAAACGTCTTCAGAATACTTTTTAAAATTACAACGATTCCACCACATATTGAACTCCCCTGTTTCAATAACTTCCGCTGTGGGTAAACCTTTTGAAGCATAGGTATCCTGGGTCCAATTATAATCATAGTGGTGATCCGTTGAATTATTTTGACCATGAGGATCTGCTTCAAAAGGAACAAAGTGCTCGAAATTAATGTAGTTTGACCAGTCAGCTGTGGACATTATTTTTACTGGCATACCGGGTCGAATACGATCGCGCGCTTCATGAACCCACGCTGTGATTTGTTCAATAGAGTAAATTGTTGGTGGATGCGTTAAGTCCTTGTCAGTAATACGCTCCGATTTCTGAGCCAAAGCATTAAACGTCAGACCACACACTCCTAAAATAACTAAAACTTTTTTCTTCATAATCTCCCCTTATAGTTGGTTGCGTCATGACTTCTATCAAACTATGCCTCCATGTCAAGGATCGATCCTGATAGAGCAAATCGTATGAGAAAATTGGTTATTTCTTAGATCGAAAATGCGTGTCGATGATCTTGAGCAGATCATCATAAATCTTTTGGGGTCTGTTTAATAAAAGCTCCGGGTAGCGATAAAACCCCATTTGTTTTGATTCTGCATCAGACGAGGTAACGGTCATAAGTTCCAAGTTCATGCCCTCATTGGCGACTTTAAAAGCCAATGGTCTTTTCATCCACCTGTCCATGAAACTGCTTGAGTTTAAGATAAATTATGTGCCCTCTATAGTATTTTAAGTTTTAGTTGATACTGCTTAAATTTTGGAAGATTGCCGTATGGCGACTTGGAGCGTAGCGACGGAGCCAGTAGGCAACTTCCAAAATTTACTTTGGTGTTTCAACTTATATTTAATTTACTATATTGGTGCCCCCGGCGTGAATCGAACACACATCTAAGGATTAGGAATCCTCTATTCTATCCGTTGAACTACGGGGGCGTTCGTCAGGAAAGCCTTGATTACGATACTTCGAAAATCGTGTGGATATTTTGGTTTTCGAGTTTTTTTCGGCCTTGAAGCGCTAAAAGTTCGATGACAAACGAAATACCCAGAACTTCTGCTCCCATTTGATTAAGCAATTGAACAGCCGCCGAGCACGTGCCTCCGGTGGCCAAGAGGTCATCAACAACTAAAACACGCTGGCCTTTAACAATAGCATCTTCATGAATCTCGAGCGCATCAGTTCCGTACTCCAAAGCATATTCTTGTTTAATCGTTTTTGATGGCAATTTTCCAGGTTTTCGAATCGGCACAAAGCCTGCGCCCAAGTCATTTGCAATCGCAGAACCAAAGATAAATCCGCGTGACTCTATACCACACACGACCTCAATCTTCTTTTTCATGAAGGGTTCGACCATGTGCTCGACAATCTCACTAAAACCTACGGGATCCAATAACAACGTGGTGATATCGTAAAAAAGAATACCTGGTTTTGGAAAATCAGGAACAGTTCTTATTTTTTTAAACAAATGATTCATATTTTTTTAATCCTTTCTTAAATTAACCCACTGCGACGATATCTTCTGAGGGCGTTTGAAGCGCCTGTTCTACCACTTTTTGGACTCTCACTGAAACTATTCTTGAGACACCAGGTTCCTCCATTGTCACCCCATACAGATTGTCAGCCACTTCCATGGTATTTTTATTGTGCGTAATCACGATAAATTGTGTTTTTTGACTCATTGATCTAACAACCTCAATAAACCTTCCAACATTCACATCATCTAGTGGCGCATCTACTTCATCTAATACGCACACCGGAGGTGCCTTAAATTCAAATATTGCAAACAAAAGTGCTATGGCTGTCAGTGCTTTTTCTCCCCCTGAAAGCAAATTCATATTTTGAAGTTTTTTTCCAGGAGGTTGAGCTACAATTTCTACGCCCGTTTCCAGTATATTTTCCGGTTCGGTTAAAACAAGCTTCGCTTTGCCTCCTCTAAATAAATGCGGAAAGAGATTTTGAAATTTTGTATTGACAGCGTCGAACGTCTGTACAAACATATCCTTTGTTGTGCTATTTATTTTCTTAATAGCAAGCACAAGATCATCTAAAGATTTTTCCAAATCATCTTTTTGAGCCGTTAAAAACTCAAATCGTTCGCGAAGTTCTTCAAGCTCTCCAATCGCAGCCAAATTAACATCGCCAATTTTTGCCATTTTTTCTTTCAATGTTACCAAAAGACTTGAAACACGTTCAAGACCGTCTTCATCAAGCAATACAAAGTCTTCTTTTTCGATATATTCAGAAATATCCATTTCATAACGTTCTTTTGTTTGTACTTCCAGGTGCTCTAACCTTAAACGTTGTTCTTGAAGCAACATGCGAACTTTATTTACTTCTTGTGTCCAAGAGTCCTTTTGTTTTTGAAGTTCTCGAAGTGCCTCCTCAAGCATACTTAAATCTGCAAGCTTAACATCATAAATAGATCGTTCTTCCTGGAAAGCTTGTTCTAAAATTTGAAAGGCCTCGATTAATTCAACTTTCTTTTGCTGAAATTGATCGATCGAGGCTTTTTTTGAAACAATACTGGACCGTGATACTTGAATATTTTCAAGAAGGGTTCGAATTTCTACTTCAGCGTCTTCAACGCGTTTTGCTAAATTTTCCTGCTCTCTTTCAAAACTATCGATGCGTTCTTGCAAAGATGCTTTTTGAACTTTCATATCGGTAGCAACTTGATGCTGGTGGGTGACTGTCTCCCGAACTCTATGAATTTGTCCTAAAAATTCTTTTTGGTGTTCTTCGGAAATCTGCTTGGCCTCAACGAGACGGCCTAAACTTTCAGTCGCTTCCAAAAGCTTGGTATGAAGTGTGCCCTTTTCACTCATAAATTTATCAAACGCTTGTTGTAGTGAGCTATTTTTAGATGCACTCGTCTTAAATTCCTCTTCTAAGCGAATAATTTCTCTTTCGATCTCAGAAGATCGCTTCAACTCTCGGTCGAGATGACCTTGAATTGTTTTCAGATCTTCCTCTTTAAGGACCAAAGCTTTTTGATTGATTTCAACTTTTTCTTCGATATCACTCTTATCACGTTCAATTTCAGATACTTTAGATCTAATTTCATCCGCTTGATTATGAATCTCTAGTACACCAGTTTCTTCGCTCCAGTCCCCGCCAGAAATAAATCCCTTTTCAGAAATGCGATCTCCACTCGGCGTGACCATATTCACATGGGTACCCGTCTCCCAAATCGATATCGCATGATCTAGAGATTCTACCAGCAATGTCGAGCTTAGAAGGCCACGAACAAAAGATGCATAATCGTCGTCGATGCGAACAAAGTCTGTCAACCATCCTTTCACGCCATCTAAATGTCGAAGATCAATTTCATGACTCGAAAAAGTAATAACTTTTGGTACAAATGTTCCTCGCCCACATTTTTGATCTTTTAAATACTGTATCATCCTTGAGGCGTCTTTTCGTTGATCGACCAAGATGCATTCGATCAATTCTGCCAAAGCAGCCTGAACAGCTCTTTCATAGCCACGTTCCGGATGAACCACTTCACCTATAAGAGCTAAAATACTCGCATCACTTGCTTTTTGCTCCATAACTACACGAACACCTTTTCGATAACCTTGGTAATTTTGAATAAATTCTTCCAAAGTATTTAGGCGAGATCGCAATCCCTCGAGCTTTTGATTCACCTCAGATAATGCAACTCCGAGACTTTGCTTTTCAACTTTCAGTGCTTCAATGCTGGAGGTCAATGCAGTTTCATCGCTTTCAAAATTGAATTTCAATTGAGACACTTCTGTAAGTACGGCTTTTTTCGTTTTTACTGAATTTTCAAGTTCAGCGTACGTCACTTTTTCTTTTTCGATTTGAATTTCAATATTTTCTATACTCTGTTCAAGTTCAGTCATTCGATTTTGATACGATTGCGTCTGCTCACTAAGTGTTGCTTCATCGGTAGCCACTTTCAGATAGTGAGATTTTTCGTTTTCTAACTCCTTCTCGACCTCTTTAAGATTTAAACTTGAAATATCGTGAGATTTTATTCCGTCGGTGAGTAGTGCTTCCAAATTAGAAAGATCCACCTTAAACTGAGCCAGTTCAGTAGTTAGCGTTTTTTGCTTCTCGTTCCACTCTTTTGAGTTCATTTCCAATGAGTTCACACGAGCACTGTTTTCGGAAATCTGCTTCTCTAAAAATTCGACCTCCCTTGAGTCGGAATGAATATGGCTTTCAATTTCCTGAATACCGCTTTTCTTTTCAAAGAGTGCTTGTTGAGTTTTTTCTAGCGCTTGTTCCTTTTCGAGTAGTTCCAATTTGAGCGTTTCGTATTGGTTATCTTTTTCTTGAAATTTTGATTCGTCGCTTTGTGTAGATTGCAAAACCGTTTGCTCTTGACGAGCAAGTTCATCTAACTTTTCTCGACCAAGCACGTACTCTCGAGACAGAAGCGACAAATCTAATGATTTGGCTTCCTCGCGCATAACTTTAAATTTTTCGGCTTTTTGAGCTTGTCTTTCAAGTGAACCAATTTGACGCTTGAGTTCTAAAATAATATCAGTAACACGCAACAGATTTTGTCGAGTGGCATCCATTTTTCTTTGAGCAGCCTGTTTGCGATTCTTAAATTTAGTAATTCCGGCGGCCTCTTCAATGACAAGCCTTCGATCTTCTGGTCGGCCTGAGACAATAGCCCCTACCCGTCCCTGTTCAATAATCGAGTAAGATGACATACCAATACCTGTATCTAAAAATAAATCTAAAATATCTTTTAAGCGACATTCAGTTTTGTTGATATAAAACTCACTAGAACCATCTCTAAATATCCTCCGTGTGACCGTAATTTCAGAAAAGTCATTGTATTGCGAAGGTGCAAGACCCCGGTCATTTTCAAGAGTTAGCGCTACTTCCATCATACTGGTTGGAGGGCGAAGTTCACTGCCAGCAAAAATAAGATCTTCCATCGATTTTCCACGAAGTTCTTTGTAGCTAAGCTCACCCGTTACCCATTTCAAGGCATCGACAACATTACTTTTTCCACAACCGTTAGGCCCCACGATCGAAGTAATGGGCACATCAAATGAAAACGACGTCTTTTCTAAAAACGACTTAAAACCAACAACGTTTAAGTTTTTAATTCTCATGGCTGAACCTGCATTCCCAATACCAAAAACCCGTTCCTCTGGAAACAAATAAAATGCATTGTATGAGCACTACACATATAGCAACTACCGAACGACGCGATCTTGAATTTTATCTTTAAGATTCACAATAGCAATTGCAGGAAGGTCTTGTCTTAACACGTAGGCCTTGGGTCGTGTTTCGTAGGGGGCTACCGCCGTTATCATATTACCTGAAAGTCCACGATAGGAAATTGGGATGGCGTTAATACCATCAAAGGTTCTAAACGCAAAAAAGTCTCCTCGCGTTGTGGGAGAGAATACTGACGATCGCACCCTTAAACTAATTCTTTGATTATCAGATACATAGGTTTCATTTTCTATAATTCTATTTAACTGAGTTCCCGATAAAGATCCAAAAATAACATAACTTTGATTGGCTCGAATGGTGACTTCTGCCATGCCCTGAATAATAGGTATTGCTGTCAACACCAGCGTCGTTGCAGAAGGTATTTCTAAAATGACCGATTCCTCAAGATCACCCCCTGAACTCAACTGAACGACATCCCCAATACCAACCTTGAGCTGATCCAAATCAACGCCTGAGACTGACACCATATTTCCTGAGATACTCGCCATAAGTCCATTTGCGCCAGGTATAATTCCCTCGTATACCATCTGCCATCTCTCGGTTTGAGCGAAGGACTCATTTGCTGTGACAGAAAATAAGTCTGGCTCCGAAATGCTACCTGTATCGAAAAACTCGATATCTTGAACGACAGCGTCGTTTCCGGAGGCATCAACGCGATCAAGGCGTTTTCGCGTTGAAAGATCTACAAGATCTACAAATCCTGAAGCCGCAGAAACCGCGGCATAGGGCAATCCATCGAGCTCATAACTGGAAGCAGCAACGGGCACATCGTGCATAAAAATTTGACCATCAACGAGAGTGGTTGTCACATTATAAAAACTCAACATCGGATCTGAGAGGTGTCCGATCATCAAAGAATTATCATCTAATGTTTTTTCTATAAATAATGCATTAATACCTGTATTTATTACAGATAGTGCGTAGCTTGATGTGTTAACATCAAAGAGTGTTCCATTGATTTGGTTGGGAATATAAACATGACCATTTACATATGCAGCTCTTCCAGGAATTGGATCTTCTGGATTACCATCAGACAACGTTACTGTTTGCGTTATTGTCAATGAATCCATATCAAAAACTTTCAGTGTAGAGGGTGATACCGTCACCATATAAATTTCGCTATTGTTCACAATAAAATCTACAGGTTTTGCTCCAAGGTCTAGAGGTTTCAAGCTGGCTGTTCCAAAGAAAAACCGATCTTCGTTTGTTGTTTTTTCTCCACCCTCGTACACAGTGAGCGCAATATTTTGTGCATCGTTTTGATATGTGACCTCCTCTAGCGCCATGTTATTTTGAGTTCCGGTTTTTGACCCAACAACGCGATAGCCTACAGTTGAATTCGCGAAGCTCATTTTCCAAAATTCCGAGCCGCCAAAATCAGATTGAACCTGAATGTCAGGAATCGATGGAGAAGATCTTCGCCCACTGTTTTCAAATATAGGATGACTTGCTCGTCCAATTTCTACTCCTCCTAAATCAACATTGGAAAATCCAATAAAAGGTTTTGGCGAAGAAACAGGAGACTGTGCATCAAAGGCAAACAAAAGACCATCGCGTGCATCTCCTACAAAAATCCTTGTATTATCGCCGCGATCATCAATCGCAATGGCCGACAGTTCACCTCCGACGATAATCGGTGTATCTTCAAAGTCGTCGCCAGCGTCGGTATCGAGCAATCGGTCAGTGTGGAGGTCCAAGATGGAAACGGTTCCTCCTAATCGGTCTGCAATATATGCCAGTTTGGTAACTCTATTCTGAATAGAAACTTCTTTTGTGCTTATGGCAATCGCTGAGGGTTCTTGAAGTGGTGACAATGGGTCTGTTCCAGATGAAGAGCAACGGCTTACCAGCACAGCTGTGCTCATCGTTGTTAGCAATAGAAAAGTGGTTTTCTTCATTCGATATTCGCGATCGGACTTCCGGTTGTTAGATTCAAAACTGAAATACGATTACTCAAATAACCCAACACGTAAATTTCATCACGCGGAGCATTTAAGATAAAATCAGCAGGCGAGATTGCCGACTCAAGCAACGTTCGGGTCTTTTTGGTTCGCGTTGGTAAATCGATGAGGTCTAAACTGGGATCACCTTGATTTAGCACATATAGAGTAAGCTCATCGGCAGATAGCGCCACGCTTTCGGGATCCTCGCCCACCGGTATAAATCCGATAAGCTGAGGTTCCAATACTTCATAATCCATACCATTATCTGTAATCGCCGATACATCCAAGATGGCGACAATCTGAAGTGCAGGAACCGCAACATAAGCCAAGCCTGAACTTGAAATTGTTATGCCCCTCGTACCAGGTGTATTGGAAAGAAACGAAAGATCGATCATCGCTTCAATGTTTTGAGCAAATGTATCCACAACATAAATTGAATTGACTCGGCTGGATGTGACATACAACAGGCGACCCTGATTGGGTTCAAGTGCAAATCGATAAGCACCGATACCAGGCATCAAGTCGACGTCGCGAAAGTTCGCCGATGAAATAAGTGGTAACCCATAGAGGTCTGGTTTGGACGGATTCAAATCTGTTGTTTCAAGTGTTGAAACGTTTGAAACACTCACCGAACCAGATGCAATATTTGAAGTATACATGAGAGGCCCCTGTGGAGCATTTGGAATCAACGCCATATCAAATGGGGATTCATCGGTTCGAAGACCATTGACGGTGCGATTCGCCGGATTCATTACGGAAACTTCTTCGAACGAAATAGCAGCTCCGTTGTTTCCTGGAACGCTGTATTCGTAGACTAAAACAGATTCTGTATCTTTATTTGCAATATAAAGACGATTGCTTGTGCCATCAATAACCATTCGCCCCGAAAATGCAGGAAGATCCAACTTCGTTTCAATCAGCAATGAGCGACTATCTAAATCAATTGCGAATAAAGATCCAAAGCTCTGATTCAAATTGGCGTTCGCATTGGCCACTAACGCTAAATTCGAACCAGGCACCAAAACCATTGATATCGGATAATTCAGACGTTTATTTGGATCAGACGTAAAAAGTGGCGCCTCAGAGCAAGCCTGAGTGAATAACGCGAAAAGCAATAAAATAAGGGTCCCATGTCTCATGTTTAAAAATGAGGCTGGACCTTACATGAGAGTTAAAAAGTTCTCAAGATTGTATGATTTGTGGATCGATGAGCGTAAACACTTGGTTTAGACTTTGTCCCTCTGGCGCAGAGACGGAAAACACAAGCATCACATCTTGACCTCTGTGGGCCACTAGATCCACTTCAATCGGCAGCAAGCTTGCTGACTCCGACAAAGAGAACTGCCCAAGCTCTTCAAATCCAGTGGGACTTTGAAGAAATAGTCTAAAAATTATAGGACCTTGAGTTTCCTTTTGAATGGATCCCTGAGCCATAAATTTGACCGTAGGACTATCAGGAAGGCGAAGAAAATAGACGCCTTGAACAATCTGAGCCTGAGGGTTGGATGGCAAAACAAACAAAGAACCGCTCTCAATGCGAATATGTTCTTTGTGGTCTCCAACGTCAGAAACCCAAACTGCATTTTCAGTCTGTTGACTAAAACTCAGGTCGGATTCCGGCGCAAGCGTGGCGGTAGCGCCGCAGCCTCCTGCGACTAGGGCTATAATAGATAAATTAAGTAGATGGCGAACCACATAGGCATTATATCGAATTTAAAATTAAATGTCCTGTTTCATCAGTTTCATTGCCTGAAAAAACCTTTCGGTGTAATTTCTACAACGAAAAATTTGGATTTTAGCGTCACAAGGAGGCGAACAATGATTAAAATAGGAGAAGCAGCACCTCAGTTTAAAGGTGAAGCCTATGTTAGTGGTGAATTTAAAAATATCTCGTTAACCGATTATAAGGGAAAATGGGTCGTTCTTTTTTTCTATCCCCTTGATTTTACTTTCGTATGCCCCACTGAACTTCGCGCGTTTGCTCAGCAAGAAAAAGACTTTAAAGATGCTGGTGCCGTGGTGGTGGGTTGCAGTATCGACAGTAAATTTTCCCACAAGGCGTGGTTTGAAGGTGATCTAAAAGAGGTAAAATATCCGGTGCTCTCAGATATTACGAAATCAATTAGCCGAGCATATGATGTTCTCAACGAAGAAAAAGGCATTGCCAATCGCGGTGTGTTTATTATTGACCCTGAAGGCATGGTCAAATATGCCTGCGTCACGGATCTATCTGTAGGCAGAAGTACCGACGAGGTTTTAAGAGCTTTAAAAGCCTCTCAATCAGGCGACCTTTGCCCAGCCAACTGGAAACCAGGAGACGCACCTCTTAAAGTATAGACTTTGTATTTCGTTCATTTTTATGGCGCATTTCGAAGCAATTAAGCTATAGATTGCGCCACTTGAGCCACCCTAG
>JAGRAY010000028.1 GCA_020434375.1 Bdellovibrionales bacterium
ACCTTGATTGGAGGATGAACGCACATGTTTTCTCCGATCGCAAACACACGAATCTTGATCCAAGCGTCACCGTTGCAAAACGGTGACGCTTTGGACTTCGATTCTTTGAACCTTGGGGGACTGGGGGCGCACGCCCTCAGGTGTCGTACGGGGATTGATATCAAACCCCATGCTTGCAAGGCACCCAAAAACCCACTTAAAACCAAACCTATAACACAGGAAAAATCATGAACACAAAACCAACTACACAAACCAAAACAAACACATTCGTACGATTCAAAACACCAGAATACCAACTCATCACAGAAGATTCACAAAAAACGAACCTCAGCATCCCCACCCTCCTCAAGAAAAGCTACTTCTCCAAACGTCACCAATTCAAGCTCATCAATACCGAGGAAATCAAACCCATTATTTTTCACCTCAGCAAGATCGGGAACAACATGAACCAGATCGCCAAACACCTCAACGCAGGCATACGAAACGGGTTCAACACCGAATATGACAACATGGCGGAAGAATTCAGAAAGGTCCAACAGGTCCTCGTGACTGTTTATGGCTTACGTTAAGATTTTCTTCATCAAGCACCTGAAAAACGCCCTGTCGTATATCGATCAGGAGCGCGGACCCGATAGTTTGGTCGATGCAGAAGGATGCTCCACGGAAGACCCGAAATTGGACTTTCGCCTCAAAGCCGAGATGGCCAACAACAAAGGGGCCGTGGAAGGTGTGCACATTATTCAGAGCTGGAATGAACAGGAAAGCAGCCAGCATAGCGCACAGTTTTTCCAGGACATCGGCAAGGAAATGGTCTCTCAGTATTTTAAGGGGCACGATTTCGTCATCGCCACGCATACGGAGACCGGTAAGACACATAACCACATTCTCGTCAGCCCCTGGCACAATGACACGCAGAAAAAGATCACGAACAAGAAGATTCATCTCTACAAACTTCGAGAACTCAATGACAAGCTTTGCCTTGAGCGCGGACTCTCCGTTATTAACCAAAAACAGCGAACACGTGAATTTTATATGCCAGAAAAGGTCCGGCAGATGACCCGCTTTAATGGACGATCCTGGCTACTGGATCTGGTGCAAAAGATCGACTTTGCCAAGGGACTATCTACCAGCCGGGAAGATCTTGATTCGGTATTGGATGTTTTTGGCATCAAGACCCGAATCACCGACAAACATATTACCTATTACTACCCCGGCAGAGAGCAAGGCAAGCGCGGCAACAAGCTAGGCAGTAAGTATAACCTTGAAGGGCTGGAGAAGGCGTTTGAATCCAACCGGCAGCGCATCCAGAATCATCCGGAGTTGCAAACCTTACTTCATTCGTTTCATGCCAACCCCGAAGGTGTTGCATCCTTGGTCTCCAAAGCTAACTTTCCCTCCGAACAGTTTAAGCAGAGTATCCTTCAACAAGGCAAGAAAGGTTCCGGATCAACACTTCACCCTTCCGAAAAGGAACTCCAACATCTGATTCCGGCGGATGAACTCCGAAGAGCCAAACACAAAAGCATTGTGGAATATGCACAAGCGAACAAAATTGCCATCACCCAGAACAAAAATGGCACTTGGACGCTTCCGAAAAGACCGTTCGTGGAGATTCAGGGCAATACATGGGTAAATAAACGCAATCGCACACAAGGCAACTTGATCGACTTTGTAGCGGCCTATAAGAACACTTCTTTCTTGCAGGCCGTCGCCGAGATCAATCAAAACCCGCGTCTTCTAAAACTAGAAAAGCATCTATCGATTCCAGAACGCTCGTACAACTCGTTCATTATTCCCAAAGACAAGCAAATGGGAGGTAAGCCAGCCGAGATACTACTTCAATCTTTGTTTAGTCAGAAAAAAACCCCTTACGCTCATGCTGAGTCTTGGATGCACAAAAGCCAGATCCAAGTTCATGAAAATGGAAGCATTTTTATGTTTCCCCAAGACTCACACGAAGGCGCTTTGGTCTTTGAACGAGATACTTCCGGTACATGGAATAAGAATAAAAAAGGTAAGACTGACCAGCCATTCTTCAGTCAGACACACCCTGGACGAAAGGTATCCGTCTATACCGATCCGTTCGGCTTTATCCAAAAAGGCATGAACCACTTGAACCATCGCAACCATACGGTCTTGGTTATGTTGGATTGGAACGAAAAGACGTTGGATCGCTTCTTGAGTCTTCATCCCCAGATCAAGGGCGTCCATTTCAAGGACAAGAGCGCCGAGCACGACATGGATCACCTACAAACCAAATACAAAGGCTTGGGAATCTCCATTGAATCGCCAGGTCACACGCGCCCTTATCCAGGACGCGAACACACTTTATAGAACAAACGAACACAACTTATTGAAAGGATTTACATGGAAAACGAAATTCAAAAACCTAAAAAAAGGACCCTACCCTCTACAGATTCACTTCGAATCAAGAGGTCTACTAAAAAAAATATCGTGGAGCTGGTAAAGCGCCTCAACAAGGAAAAAGATGTAGGCCGTTCAATTCAGCCCTATCAGGTTTTAGATTTGGCTCTAACACTTCTTAAACCTGAACATTTAGAGCAGTTGAAAGAAGTAAGCTTAACCAACGCGGATCGCCTTGAACAAAACTATCGCGTCTATATTCGCCAGCACGGAGCTTTATCCAAAGACGAATATTTGGGAATCATTTTGAAGCAAAACCAAATGGACCTACTCTCGTTCAATAGCAGTCAGCAATTGAACGAGAAAGACGATCAAGCCAAGGAAGGCGCTCGATGAGCGTGCCGTCCCTTCTTGAAAAGGGAATTACAGAATTATTAACCGTAGGAGACCTTGCTAATATTTTGAAATGCAGCAAAGGCACAATCCGAAACTGGGTTTCACAGGGATATATTCCGGTTGTTCGTCCAGCTCCCAGAATGGTGCGTTTCAGCCCAGCACAAATTAACGCATGGTTGTTAGAGAAAAGAACAACATTCAATTGAAACCAGCTCGACCTTAGAAACAAACGAACAACGCCGACGTTGAGTCATTCAGCAAAACCAAGTACGAGTGTTAATTCAGAGTTATTTTATAAGTGTAGAAGGAATACAGAAAAGCTGGATCTATCATATAGAAAATCGATTCTATAGTGTCCTTCTTGAGTATCCACCTTAATGCAATATAGTAAAAAAATGTTAAATAATACTTAACTTGCTTATAATGCCCTGAGTATGAACTCATGATGGAGAATCAATATGTGGACCGATAACGATACAGACAAAGACTTTTTGAATTTTACTGGCGTCGCACAGACGGTTGCTGAAATCATTGTTCAAGCTAAGAGCAAGCCTGTTTCCATTGGAGTTTCAGGTGCATGGGGAGTCGGAAAATCATCAATGATTAAGCTCATCAAAAAATCTCTAGAGTCTCATCCAGAAGATAGCGAAAAATTTGTATTTGTAGAGTTTAATGCTTGGCTTTACCAAGGATATGACGATGCTCGGGCCGCACTAATGGAAGTTATTGCAGAGCGCCTTAAAGAAGAATCACAAAAACGAAAGACTGGTGTTGATAAAGCAATCGATCTTCTCAGGCGAGTGAATTGGATTCGAGTTGCAAAATTGACCTTCGGCACCACCGCGTCAATAGCACTTGGTCTACCACCGGTTGGTTTGGCTGGCGATGCTACAAAACTCGCTGTAGATGCAATAAGTGGAAACTTTAATGCCGATTCAGTGAAAAAATCCGAAGAGGTCGCAAAGGAAATCGGAAAAGAAGCCAACGGGATTCTGAATCCTAAAAATGAGTCTTCACCACCGAAAGAAATTCAAGCAATTCGTGATGGATTTGAAGAAATACTGCAAAAGCTAGATGTTACTCTTGTAGTTTTGATTGATGACTTAGATCGCTGCCTCCCTGAAACTACGATCTCAACCTTAGAAGCAATCCGTCTTTTCCTTTTCCTTGAGCATACCGCATTTGTCATTGCTGCTGACAACGAGATGATTAAGCACGCAGTGAGAAAACATTTTGATGGTGTAAGTGATGATCTTGTCACCAATTATTTTGATAAATTGATTCAAGTTCCAATTCGTGTCCCTCCTCTTGGAACTCAAGAGGTTCGTGCTTATATGATGCTCCTTTTTTTAGAAGATGACTCCGTCGATTCGGAAAAACGAGAGCGCATTCGTGGCAAAGTTTGCGAACAGCTTGGAAAAAGCTGGCAAGGAAAGCGCGTTGATCGAACCTTTATTCAATCGCTCAACGAGGGCTTGAGCATTGAACTGGCTACTAAATTTGAATTGGCAGAACGTCTTTCTCATATCATGGTCACGAACTCAAAAATTATGGGGAATCCACGTCTCATTAAGCGATTTCTGAATGCTATATCAATTCGTAAATCCATCGCAAAAGCCAATGGTATCGACATAGATGAAAAGGCTTTAACTAAGCTACTTTTATTCGAACGTTGTGCTCCTCAGAAAGCATATTCGGAATTACTCTCTAAAGTTGCAGAGAACACTGAAGGGAAACCCAGATTTCTGGCTGCTTGGGAAAAGGTATCCACCACAGATGAATCAAATGATTTACCAGATCCTTGGAATGATGAATTCATAAAACAATGGCTCCGTATCCCGCCGGCTTTTTCAGATATGGATCTTCGTGGGATTTTGTACGTCAGTCGAGAGCATGCCTCGCTCGTTTCGCCTGAAGATAGACTCTCGCCAGAAGCTACAGAGTTACTTGAGGCTCTATTTAAGACACCCGATGTTGCCTCAACATTTTCTGATCGCCTAAAATCACTTGCTCGCACTGAACTGAACATCATGATGGATCGCCTTTTAGAAAAAGCCAAGCTGATTGAAGATTGGGGTAGCCCACCAATTTTGAGTGCGCTTCTTGTACTTACTCTGACCGATACAGCACTTGGGGCTCGACTAAAGGGATTTTTAATGGAACGCCCACATAATCAAATTAAGCCAGCCATTGTTCCAAAAATTAGAGATTATTTGTGGGCAGAGGATCTGCTTGATGAATGGAAAAATGGAAATGTTGGACAGACCGTGAAAAGAGCAATCGAGCAAAAGGGAGAAGCTAAATAGTGGGAACATCCAAATCAAGTTCCGGCTCGCCATCGAGTGTACCAATTGTTCCACCCTGGGTTTCCCAGAATCTTTCGAATCCAAATAATGCTTCTTCAGATGCTTCAGCTCCGAAGGCAGGACAATGGCCCTTCGAGCAACCACTTATTCCCGGCGCATACCCTCCACTAAATCCGAAATTGAATACGCCGTCGCCAATAGCCCCAGAGGGAAGATTTCGTGCAGCAAGAAGTCAACTCGGTCGGTTCGCTAGAAGTGGCGACAGTGAATACTTAAAACGTGGTGTTGGTGGCTATACAAAATCGGGTCTTGGCGGAAAGAAACAGGCAATCAGAAGATTTGCTGGGACAGCGCATACAGCGGGTGCTCTATATGGGGCTTTGAGCCTTCTTTCAAGCACTCCATCGGGACAACAGGGCCAATTGCTTGATCGCATGGTTTTAGCTGGAAAATCTGCCGAAGATGTTATTAGCGCCATTGTTGATGCCACAAGACCGATGGATGGAACTCAAGATGCTGAATCAAATAGAGCTTCGTTAAACGATGCCTTGGTGGAATTGCTTGAAGCACAACCCGAAGCGGACCTTTTCAATTTGACTGATTTGCAAAAAGAACTTGTGATCGAGAGGTTTATTGCCTGTGATATTTTTCGACGATTCATTCTCGATGTAGGAAATGCAATCCGTAGCAAGGCCTCTAGTGCAACAATAGCTGCATCTCGCTTGAAAGAGGTCAAAGATTATGTTCGAGAAGTTGTATCTGCCTCCTTTAGAAAACTCAAAGAGTCTGGAAAAACCCTTGGCCAAGCAAATGTTGTCACTATCGTTAGGAGTTTGTTGGAGGACTCTTTTGGTGTCTTCGAGGAGTATATAAAATGAAGATAATATGTTCTCCATCTGAAAAATATCTAAATAAAAAATCGAATGCCGATCTCCGCGTATTTATATACGGCCATACAAAAAATAGAAACTTTGCAACATGCGGTGATTCCATTCGCAGATATTTTAAGAAAAAGAAAATAAACTTGAAGGAGGATGCATGGGATTTTTTGTCCTTTGCCATCTCCGTCGTTGCTTGCGATCTTGGCGCAACCAGGAAACTGAGTCCAGATGGATGGACTCGTCACATTGAATTGGAAATAGCGGTTAACAATCCTGACAAGTGGAATAGGGAAAAAAATCTCATTGAGCAATTACTGCGATTTTTGAGCACAGATATTTGGCAAGTAAAGTTTATTAAAGGTGGATTTAAGGATTCTATTGAAGAGTCCGGATCTAAAAGTGATGCTTCGTGTGTTTCCTTGATTTCAGGTGGTCTTGATAGCCTTATAGGTGCAATCGATCTAGTGAATATCAATGAGAAACCTCTTTTTATCAGTCAAATTGTACATGGAGATCGACAAAAGCAGTCGGACTTTGTGGCGGCTCTAAAGAAGCCTTTTGAGCACATCCAAATCAATCATAGCTTTAGAAGTCCACTACCCTTAGAACCGTCTCAGCGAGCACGCTCCATCATATTTCTATCTTATGGAATAGTTGCAGCAACTCTTCTTAAAAAATACGAAAACGGAAAAGAAATTACCCTTTACGTTTGCGAGAATGGCCTGATTTCCCTTAATCCAGCCCTCACAGAGGCAAGAATTGGTAGCTTGAGTACAAGAACAACCCATCCCTATTTTTTAGAGATGTTGCGCGAGCTTGTTAAAAATCTAGGTTTCAATATTAATATCGAAAACCCCTATCAGTTCAAAACGAAAGGAGAAATGCTTTCTAGCTGTAAAGATCAGTTTCTGCTTCGAAAGTTAGCTCACAAATCAACGAGCTGCGGGCGTTTTACGAGAAACGCTTTCACTCATTGTGGCCGGTGCATCCCTTGTTTGATTAGACGGGCATCATTTGTAAAATGGGGCAATAGAGATTCGACAACTTATAAGTATAAGAATTTACGTCTCAATGACCCACAACACGCTGGTTTTGACGATGTTCGTTCTGCTGTCTTGGCAATTCAATCAATACAAAACCGTGGTTTTTCGGCTTGGTTTGGCAGTGCTTCCTCAGTATTACCTGAGAATGATAGACCACAACTTAGATCTGTCGTCGAAAGAGGAATGAAAGAACTGCAGTTACTTCTTAATAAGTTCAAATTATGTTGATGGATCATTACTGTCACTTAAGGCAATTTTTGAAAAATTCATTCACACACAGATACCATGCCAGGATAACATTTGGATAACAGGCCGGGTGACAATGAGTGATATGGGTGGTATTCAATGGTATTCCAGAGTGGGTTATCTTGTTGATATCATTGTTTTTGTCTTAGATTTCAAAACCTTAGATCAGAGCAGTTATACCCCGATCAGCTCCACCAAACACTCTCCACTTCCTTAAAATCACAGCATTTATTTTTGCGATTTCTCGTTTGTGGAACTTTGTGGATCAGCTCGGTGTACTTCCTTCTTTCCCAGATCAAACTTCTGCATCGCGATGAACTGGGATTCTTCCATCGTATGCGCGTACCGCTCGGTCATTCGAAACGTCTGGTGCCCTAGAACACTTCTAAGAGCCTCTCTATTTCCCGTTTGATGCACGAATAACGTGGCAAACGTATGCCTCAGAATATGCGTGCTGGAAAACGGAAGTTTGAGCGCCTGGAAGGCCCTATTAAACGCACCCTGAATCGACGTGTACCCCATCGGTTCGCTATGCTCTCGCTGAAATACAAGTCCCGGCTTTCGCCCTGACTTGAGCTTCCATTCCAAGAGCAGTTCCTTCAACCGATCACAGATAAACACTTTGCGAATGTGTCCGGTTTTGGTGCCCTCTCGTAGAAACGGCTCCTTGCTCCGATGGCTCCACCAAACAATCTGCGAGATTGTGATCCATTGGTTTTCTAGATCGACGTTCTCCCAAGACAGCCCACAGACTTCTCCAATGCGCATCCCCGTAAATACCTGGGTACTCGCCAGGTAGTGATACACCGGATTGCTGTTCTTTTTCAGAATCTGGAGAAAGCTTTCAAGCTCGATCGCCGTCAGCGATTTGAGCTGTTTGGGCTTCTTAGGCTTCAAGATCGAATCCCGCTTATGCCTCTGTAAAATCGGCACAGCATATTTGGGGTTCTTGTACTCTCGATACCATCGCAGAAGGCTGCCAAGGGTCTTTACTTCCCTCGCATACGACATTCTCGAGGACTTCCGAGGGTATTCTGAGCTTTTGAGTACCAAGAGCCACTGGTCAATATGGGCAGAAGCTAAATCTTCCACTTCAATTTCCCGCAGCACCTGAAAATGCTGCACATCTTTGCCCAGCATTTCATACGTACTCAGCTCGATCTTGGGTGGCGCATAATACTGCCTCCACTCCTCAATCAAGTGCCCCAACGTATACTTGGGCTCCTTTTTCTCCTGGGTCAAAAGAACCTGTTCGATGTGTTGAACTTCATTGCCCTCTTTCCAAGCCTTGGCTTCGATCAGCGAATCAAAGCTTTTGGAAAGCTGAACATTCTTGCCCAACACCACGACCCGTTTTTTCGCCCTGTACGGCTTTTGTTTGAATTCAGGTTGGTATTTCACATCCACGTATTTCAGCTTCAGCTCGTCCCATACCCAAATTTTATAAATTCCGGGGTAGCCTCGAAGTTTTTCTTCGAAGCGTTTCCCTTTGTATTCACTTTTTTCTCGTTTCTCCATACTAGCCTTTCCTTTCTGCTAGCCATTGAAGAATCTCGCGCGGATCAAACCGAACCATCCTCGGCGCTGGGCGAACCACAGGTAGGGTTCGCCTGCTAATCCAAAGACGGATCGTTCTTTCACTGCACGATAAAAAGCGAGCGACGTCTTTCACCGTCATCAACCGACCTATTCCCTTGTCAAAGATCGCCATAGGATCCAAAGACCCCATGGACTGAGATAAAACCATATCATTCTCCTAAAAAAAGAAAGTAATTTTCGATGTTAAAAAAACTGCGATGAGTCTGAGCTAGGTTGTCTGCTCGTTGTGTTTTCGATGTTTCATGTATTCCTTTGCGTGCTGAAGATTTGAATTTCTAATGTTTGATATTTTGTTTGGGCTTGTTGCTGTGTTTGTTGTTCGGTGTTTTGATTTTTGGAAGTATGTTTTGTAGTCGTTTTTTGGGTGATTTGTCTTATTGCAAGCATGGGGCTTGATATCAGCCCCTAATTCCATTTGGGGACTGCGTCCCCAATCCCCTCAGAAAACCAAAACTTTTTTCGAACAACGTGAGGAAAGATCCTCGTCGCCGACGTAGTCGATCGACATGGCTTGCTACCCACTCCCAAAACCACAACCTACCCTTTAACTATTTTTGTAATCGAATACCCAAAGCCAACCGTAGGACTTTCATCCACATGTTGACTGAATTTCGTATTCGCTTGTCTGTAGAAGAAACAGGCCGGATTACGTAAATCTAACCGTGCCTCCCAAAAAGTCTTGCCATAAACCTGCATAAGTCTCCCATAAGATTGAAAGTTTAAATTCTTTGAATGAACAATTGCTGCAGAGAGCGTCTGAAATTGTAGTCGGTGTGTGAATCGTCATTGCGCTGCTCTGCATATCAATAAGTGTAAATAGCAGGAGGTGTGCCAAATATTATTTTAATTTTTTTCAGGGTGTACAAAAAACTGCCACACAGGGAGTTGATTGTAGTTCTTGGTAAATTCTATAGAGCTCTTTAATGATAAGTGGTCAGTTTTAGGAATATAATTTTGAATATCTCGGTTGGGGACTGTCATGGAATTAAACTGTCTAGAAAGTAGAGTACTCAACGACCCAACAACTTCGAAACCTTGATCAGGTGTTACTTCTTCTGGTTCAAAGATAAAATCAAAGCGCTGAAGGTCATTTTTTTCCGTCACAGATGCTTCAGGGTCCTGTTGTTTCCAAACAGCATTCATTATCAAAAACCAACACAACTGAAGATCATTCCTGGAGGTGATTTTTGTAGTCCCATTAAATATTTCAAATCCGAGAACATTGACCTTGGCTTCGCCATTACTCGACACTACCCTTGGTTTCGATGGATCTGTCAACACTCTAAAAATCAGTGGTGGTTTTATGCCAATCATACGATCATTTAATAAAACCATTTCATTGTTCAGTATGGCTGTCTCAAGTGTAACAAAGCGTCTTCCCTTAATCACACTAAAGCAATCTATGGGCACCAAAGTCCACATCCCTAGTTTTACCCAATAAATGGCAAATTTGAGTTCGACCCCATTAAGTTCTGAATATTTTATTAATTTTTGAAGGTACTTTTCATTAACAATATATCTATTGTCTGGCAGAGAATCGAACTCAAACTCTTCATTATTATTTTTTACTTCTACAAAAAACCGCTTCTTGTCTTTTGTAATCATTTCGTAATCAGGAGGTTGAATCGAGAAAGGCGAGTAATATTCATGACTTTCGTTTTTAATTAAATCACAGCCATCTAGCGACCTTGCAACATATCCAAACATTTTCTCTGCGCGCATACCATGCAACACATGGGGGTTGTCGCTATTCTTTTTATAAATACCATTTATGACTTCAGCTATTTTTTGGGGCGATTCAAGGTCATCCTTTTTAAGGCCCAGATCATTCAGCATCACATAATGGTCAAAGTGTTTTAATTTTGTGTTAGACGGCATAATGAACTCCTCGATAAAGTCATGCTGCGTTTTTAACAGTGATTTTGTATTGGAATCCTAACTTAGCGAGAATATTTAAGAGGATATCGAATGTTACCTTAGAAGTCCCAATCCCGGATTCAATCTGAGCAATTCGGCTTTGACTTACGCCGACTTTCTTGGCCAATAAGGCTTGGGAAAGTTGTTTAGCCTTCCTAGCTTTTACAATTTGTTCGATAAGCTTCTGTTTTTCGCGAACTTCCTCAGCGTTTACACCCAAGCTTTTGGCGATTTCGTCTACGGTCATTTCTTTCCAGGCCATGTTATACCTCCCTGATTCGTTTTAAGACGACATCAAGCTCCCTTTTGGAAAGCTCTTGTGTCTTCTTTTTAAAGGCGTGTACCATGTAAATGGCGTCGCCTTTTTTCATGAAGTAAAAAACCCTGACTTGCCCATGCTGATCTTTCAGCCGCAACTCATGCAAGCCCTTGTGGATATTAAACAATGGCTTTGAGAGCGGCATACTCAGCGTATGCCCAGCTTCTAGACGCACAATGGCATCCACAAAATATGACCTGATATCTTGAGAGCAATCTTGCAAAAACTCTTCTACAGGACTTCTCCCAGATGTGGTCAGATAGAATTTTATCTTCGTCATAAGCATAACATATGGCTAATAATTATCTATAGCTAATTATTTTAATCACTTCACAATTTGAGTAATAACCCGCTATTTTCACCCATAAAATCTAGCAACATGAAGGCCAAGTTATTATTTTTACGATATTTTTGGCAATTCTTTGCCTCAAAAAATAGACTGAAGTATCGTAACTTATGGCTGCATCGGGAGCTTTACTCATATTCATCGCAATGGCTCTAGCCATTCCAATATTTATTGGATGGACGTTTATTCAAATTAATAAAATTAAGACTGGTCGTCAGCCTAAATCCGATCGCCTGGTTTCTATGTATATGCGAGGTAGCTTTGTCGTCCTTCCCATTTTGCTTCTTGGGAACTTATTCATGCTTGGAATGATTGGCATGGGTGGAGACTCTCCCTTGGTCTATGCCTCGCTAGGGGTTCAGCTTTTAGGAAACCTACTATTGGTTTATTTATGGTGGAAGTACCTAAAATTTTTCAAAACATAGGACCTAGATAATAGTTCTTCACTTTGTAGGATTAGGCGACTTTTAATGCTCTAAAGACCTTCGCCAAATTATCCAATGTAGGATTTCCATCTGGAGAAAGCATTCGAAATAGCGTTCTTCGGGAGATTTGGGCTTTTTTTGTGAAATCATCTTTATTAACGATGCTCAAATGAGCTGAGAGAATCTCTTTGAAAGCTTCTGGGTCGCCATCTTGAAGAGACCGGATCAAGGCATCGAATATGCTTTTGGAACTTCTAAGGAGTTTTTTCGGATCGTGCTCCTTTAACCCAGTCGATTTAACCTTTATCGTCTTCATGGTTTCGAAGGAGAAGTTTTGCTTTTTTGATGTCTTTGTCTTGGCCATATTTGGTTTCTCCATATCTCCCTTATAGTGCCATTTACGGCACTACGATTCAAGCCATAAAATACGTTTTTGACAGTCTCCACCATGCAAGATCTGTGGATCTTTGTGGAACAGGTCGGATGATATGGATGGTATTTGATGCTTATGCTCGCATCTTCACATGGGCTAACATCTTATTATTGTTGATTATCGTGAGTGATTCTCACGACTTACTTTTGAGCCTTCTCTTCCGATCAGCGCCACCATTCATTCTAACCTCTTCTACTTTTGGAAAGAGGTGTAACTTTCTTCTTCTTTGTTTAGCTGCCCTAACACAAACTTATGCATCACTTTTCTTTGAGTGCGTTCTGAGATTTTTGCATAATGCTGCGTAATTCTCAGATCTCGATGACCTAGTGCTGCCTGAGTTCCACGAATATCTTCCGTCTGCTCTGAAAATATGGATGCAAAGGTGTGTCGTAAGACATGCGTAGACCTTACAGGTAGCCCTAGCGCTTGAAATGCACGCTTATAGGCACTTTGAATGGCATTGTATTTCAAGAGACTGCCATCCCTATGAAAGACATATGCCGAAGGGCTTTCCTCTTCTTTCCATTGCTTGAGAAGTACCAAAAGCCTGGGAGGAAGAACTACAGATCTTCGTTCCCCAGTTTTAGTATTTTCCCGAATGCTTGGCTCTTTAGTTCGGTAGTCCCAGAAACACGTTTGGTTGATTTCAACGCTTTGATATTCAAAGCTGACGTTCTTCCAAAGCATTCCACAGGCTTCCCCAATTCGAGCTCCTGTTAGGGCTTGAAACATGGCTACTCTGTAATACACAGAATGTGAATGGCTCGCTTTGAGTGTTTCCAAGAATTTCTCCAAATCATCCACCCTTAGAGCTAGATCAATATTTTGGGGCTTATCCCGAAATATACAATCTCGCTTATGCCGTTTGAGAAGCGGAGGCTGAAATTTTGGATTCTTGTATTCCCGGTACCAATTCAGCATGGTCTTTAAAGCCTTCAATTCCCTTAGAAACGAGAATCGAGAAGCTTTTTTAGGATACTTGGGATCAATGACATATTTCAACCATTGATCAATATCCTCTGCTGAAAGCTCTTCCACGGGAACATTCACCAACCCGCCAAAATGAGCCGTATCCTTTTCTGATACTTGCCATGTGCTGAGCGCAAACCGTGGAGGCTTGGACCACTCCCTCCATTCTTCAATCAAGTTCTGGAGCGTATACGACACCCTTCTTTTTACTGGAGTATCCTGAGTAGCTTGCATTCTCCATTGTCTAGCTTCTTCCAAGGTTCGAAAATGCTTCACTTGTTGCACCTTCGTTCCATTGACCCGTATACGACGCAAGGCTCGATACGCTTTGGCTTGGTTTCTCTGAAGATATCGGGAATCCACATACTTTCTTTT
Source organism: Bdellovibrionales bacterium (assembly GCA_020434375.1). Classification (GTDB taxonomy): domain Bacteria; phylum Bdellovibrionota_G; class JALEGL01; order JALEGL01; family JAGRAY01; genus JAGRAY01. The sequence continues at coordinate 13,620 of JAGRAY010000028.1, forward strand.
ACTTTCATCCCAGGCTTCTAAAAGATAGATACCGGGATGACCTTTTACTTTTTTGAATTGACGTTTAGTTTCCATACTGGCTCCTTTCGGATAACCCTCTGGCCACTGCCGCCCATTCACTCATTGTCACGATTCGACCTATTTTGTTTTCAAAGATCCAAGAAAACCCTAAAAGACTTTCCTTAGTAAAACAGATCCTACCATATCGCTGTGGGCAATAAAAAATATCCATACAACCTCTTCAAAGCCTTAAGCAGAAAGCATGCCAGCTAAAAAGTCGCCTATATTTGTTTCTATGGATATGAATGAACGAAAATCATATAGATGAGTTCGAAAAACATACTCTCTACAATTTAAATAAAGTATCTCGGGATTACAATGTCGGTAAGACATCATGAATACGCGTTAAAATATCAGAAAAAGCTGGTTGCCCTCTGTAATACAGCGAGGATGTTCGTATATACTCTTTTTCGAACAAAGACCTTTCAGCTAGATTATCAAGGGTAAAAGCCTCGCTCCTGCTAAGATCTGTGCTGTCACCCTTGAATCTTTCTTTTTTGTAGCTTTCATAAGTATGTGTTCCGATAAATGCGCGCACTTCGGGTAAATCTAGCAATTGGTAAATATCGTAATAATGTCTTAAAAAATTCTCTGGCATAGCCCGTGTACCTTTGCCCTCTTTGAATAGGCGATATTTTCGAGCAATCGCTTGAAGTTTTTCTACAAACGTATACTGCGGTTCATAGCATGAAACATGCCTTGCTCGATTATCCTTCACAGATATCTTTGAGTTACTTTTCGCCTTTTCAAAGGCCCAAGATGTAATCGTTTTAGGCTGATTCGGGCTGACATTATCAAATCCAACCTCAAGCAAAATACCTTCTTTCAATCCATCTGGCAGTGGATAGATCGATGGATATAAAATACGTACTCCCCCGTTTCGATATTTTGGGATGTCATCAAAAATTTCATCTCTCATCACATCAGATGCCCCGTGTATTTTTTCTTTTAAATAAATGGCAACCCAATCAAAGTATTTCTTTCGAGATATTCGATGTTTTTCATCGTCATGGTTCTTTCCA
>JAGRAY010000029.1 GCA_020434375.1 Bdellovibrionales bacterium
CGTCGCTACGCTCCAAGTCGCCATACGTCAATCTTCCAAAATTTACGCAGTATCAACTAAAACTTAAAATACTATATTTCAATCGGCTGGCACAAAATCGCAAAATTAGAACAGCTTCTTAATTGCTTTTTTTAAGTCTTGTGGTGCCTTATCTTTAATTGCATTTTTTGTTTTATCAACAGCTTTTTCCTGAAGCTTACTTTTTTCTTGTTGAAGCTTAGCCTGTAGTCTATTTTCCAAATTCGCAGTCATTTTACTTTGATTGAGACCAAGCGCTGGAGAAACAATTTTCCCTGTTAATTCTAAAGGAACTTCAATTTTCGAATCAGGGTTCTCAAAAAGCAAACTCTCAAAACGATCAGGGATATGCTTCTTTACGCCTTTGGCCCACTTATTTGGCAATTCCATATTTAAATCCATTTTCGTAGATCCATCTAATGCTTGCCATCCACTGACATCAAGGTGAAGGTCGTCATTTCCTAACTTCATATCCTTAATATTTAACTTTCCACCTTGTATCTCAAATGGTTGAAGCCAGTTCTTTAAAGCAACAGATTTTAAGCTAGGCGCATCTAAGAATGTCGATAACTTATTTTGAATCGGATGGTTTGATAATTTTGTTTCCTTTACGACGAGAGTTCCCTTTGAATTGAGCTTATCCATCTTTAGATTTAAGGCTTCATCTAACTCTCCCTGGAAAGATATTTGAGTCGACAAATCCCCCGTTAAAAACCCCGCAAGATTGCCGTAACGATTAAGATTTTGCGCATAATCTAACAATGCCGCAGCTTTAATATCTTTAAGGTCTAGATTCAAATCAAACTTTGGTTGTTTGATGTTTTTGAAATTTGCAATGCCAGAAAGTCGAACAGAGCCGTCAAACACATCTAAAGAAAACTGCTTCAGGTTAAATATGCCATTTTGAAGGTAGGCATTGCCGACTACATTTTTTATATCCATTTTATTAAACTTGACTCTCGAAGCGTGAAGTTTAATTGTGCCATTTATTTTTTCAAGCATACCCAAATCTGTTTTTTCATTACTAGTAGCTTCTTTCTCACTAACCATAAGTTCATCTAAATTTAGGTTTTTGCTATTCATCGACACTTCAAATGAAGCCATTTTTTTGGATTTCGAATCGATAAGTGCTTGATAATTTGACAACTGTCCACTCACTGCAAGGTCCGATTGCCCAAGATTCAGAGACAATTGACGAATAAGAACAAGTTGATCGTTTAGTGATGCTTTTACATTTAGATTTTTAACAGGTGGTAACTCAGTAGAGGCATCAGACACATTAACCGATTTTAATTCGAGACTTCCAGATGCTTTTGGTTTGTCTGTGCTTCCCTTAATCGCAATATCTGCAGTGACTTGTCCGTTCATCTTCACTTGGCTATTTTTGGGCTGCATAGCTTCGAACTCATTAAGATCTGCTGCCAATTTTGCGTCGATCATCATGTTTGGATTTTTCAAATATTGAGAAACCGAGCCTTGGACCTTAAGTTTACTAGAACCTGAGTGTGCACTTATGTTTTTAATCAATGCTACAAGAGGATTGACATCAATTTGAATTTCAATATCTTCGATAGGTTTTGGGAGATTCGGATATACAAGTCGTCCTTTTTTGAGCGAAAATGCTAGCTGATAATCAAGAGATTTACCTAATTGCTCAACAACATCATGACTCTTAGCGATAGCTCCCTTAAAAACTGCATTTAAACTGATGATTCCGTCTGACGAGACACCTTCTACTTGCGGGAACATCTTGGCTGGAAGATAAGCCATAATATCTTTGACACTAGTAGGACCTCCCCTTAACAAAAGATCCATCTCGACATTATCTTTTGTAGCATTCTTGATCGAACCAATAAGTTCAACGGGCAACTCTCCCAAATGGACGATCCCTTTCTCAATTTTCAAAAAATCACTTTTTTGATCATATGTTAATCGCTTTTCTAAAGAGAATGAAAGCCCCTGTCCAATAGATCCCCCGGGTATGGCAATCGAAATTTTTCCTATGGTTAACTTTCCATCAAGATTAATCAGACTCTCTCGACTGACTTTAGCCGCCAAGGTCTCATTGATTTCAACAAGACTTATCAGTGAATTTCCTTGAAGATCAAAAACATGAACTTCTCCACTCACAATCTTAAATTTGTCGAGTGACAGTGATACACTCGATGATTCTTTCTCAGAGTTTTTCAGAGGCGAAGGGCTCTCTGCTGGTTCGTTCGCCACCTCACTTTGGACCATCTTGATGACAGGCTTATCAATGAGAATATAGTCAATTGCGACCTCTTTTTTGATTAGTGGTAGAATTTTTAGGCCTACCGAAAATTCGTCAATGGAAATATAAGGTATGGAAGACTTGGATGTCTCTGTCCCCATTTGAATTTCACGAAGTGAAACGCCTACCGGAAACAATTTGATTCCGAGGGACTTTATGGTCACAGGCACGCCAAGACTCTCTGAAGCTTTAGCTTCTGCCATTTTTCTAAGTTTTTCGGTTGGCAGCAAAAGGGAAACAACTATGATAAACAGTAGAAGCGCTCCCAGCAAGCTCGAAGCTATGATCATTGTTTTCTTGAATTTCGCTTTCACAAGTTGACCCCTTATACTTTAAATGGTTGTTTTTTGTTAAAAATTCACACTTATTCGCTCTTTTTATTCATTTCATTTTTGATAACCGCATTTCTTTGTTGCATATCAAACAAAAACAAACCAAAAGCCAAAAACAACATGCATAGCGTCATAAAAACTAAAAAGACGATGAAATATTCATATTTGAATATAATAAATCTTAGTGCGGGCTGAACGCGAGAATCGAGACCCATATTGTGAAGCTCCCAAAGTACCTCGCCGCTTGTGACTAAATACGAATGAAAACAAAGAGTGTAGACACCCATCAAACAAACCAAAATGATCCCGTATAGACGAAAGGCTAATTTAGATTGCCCAGAATACGATGGCGACGATACGTCTCGAACAATAACTCGCTGATATCCAGTTTTAAATCTTTTAATCCAACTCATGATACTTAACTAATCAAATACTACCCTTATACCCAAAAGAACCCCTGTACCAGCTACAAAAGCCAAAAAATGAACAATGCTATGAGACAAGCGTTCATGCCTATTAATTTCTGGAACAAGATCGACCGTAGCTAAGTAAATGAAATTACCCGCAGAAAACGGCAAAAAATAAATAATATCAATGTGAAATGAAAGTGCGAAAGCCACGAATCCACCTAGCAAAAATGTTAAACCAGAGAGGAAATTAAAAAACAAAGCTTTTCTTTTTGTCCAACCAGTGTGAACTAGTACTCCAAAATCACCTAATTCTTGAGGAATCTCATGTAAAGCTTCACTGAGCCAGGTAATCAATCCGATTTTAGGGCTAACCATAAAGCTTGCACCCACGGCAACACCTCCGATAAAGTTATGAATGGAATCGGAAACCATAATCATCGCACGGAGAACTTTACGGTGCGTGTGATGCTCACTTGGGGCCTCATGACAGTGATGCCAAAACAAAAACTGCTCAAGAATAAAAAAGCTCAAAAACCCCAGGAACACTAGAACAAACGTCAACAGGGTGTTGTTGATAGTTTCTATGCTTTCAGGAATCAAATGGAAAAATGATGCCCCCAAAAGAGACCCTGCTGACAATGCAACCAGAGGTTTTAGGATTTTTTTAAAGTATCGGTCCGAAAGAAAAAAAGTACTGGCACCAATCAGAGAAATTGAACTCATCATCAAGCTGCTGACAGTAATTAAAGTCAACGGATGTTCCAAAAGCCATTCCATGAGGTTCTTGTAGCTGTTCGCTTATGTTTTGGGAATAACTTTTATTGCTTTTTCTCTATATCTGCCGCGATAAAATCATCGTAATCGGCTTTTGCAACGCTTTTCGTTTGGTCACTATCCGAAAGCAAGCCTATACCAGTAGCTATCCTTGGAGGTGCCTTTCCAAAACTTTTATGAAAATCTCGAGCTATATTGACATTCTCAGTTTGCCATTCTCCAAGTGGTCCACCCGACTCCAACACAATCGTACGAGTTCTCCAGGTAAATTGCTTCGAAACCGGTAACCATGCTTGCTTAGGTGCCGTACTACTCCAAACGTATTTCAGAATGTAGTTAAAAAATCCTTTCTTAAAATACACGTAAACAGCTGCACCCGAATCTCTAAATCCACTTTTCCCTTCGTGGCCCCGTGTAGGTAAAATCCATACTCTCCAACGCCACGATAAATAAGGTGTTTTTTCAAGATCAATCGCAATTTTTTTTGCAGCAATATTTCCATCTAAAGTAGGTTCTGTTTTAGCTCTCAAAAAATGATTGTCGCCTTCATTGGTAATGAAGTACTCGGGATGATCCCCATTCATTCGATGTCGGGTATTCCAAGAAAAACTTCCATGCTCAAAGTTTTCCAAAATCTGATCTGCAAACGCGTGGCTAACGAAGCTTATCAAAACTATGATGACTAAGCGGCAGATTTGCATCTTCTTTTAAATTGTAAATGAATTAGGGCCGGGATCAACAATATCGAAACGAATAATGCAGAAACTTCAGCCGATAATGCGACCTGCCCAAACGACTGAACAGCTAAGTTGTGAGCAAAAAGAAGGGAGCCATAACCAATCATTGTTGTCATCGAACAGGCCCAGGCACTCTCTGCACCTTGGCAGAACTCCGCAAATCCAAATTTTCTCAAATGCTCGGACATATTGGTGGCATAGTCAATAGAGATACCAAGCGCGAGAGGAAGAGCTACAAAATTGAAAAAATTAATCTTAACACTAAATATAGAAAGAATACCCATCAACAAAACAAACCCCGCGAAAAGACCTGTAATAACTGGCCAAGATGCCGACCAGCGCCGAAGAGATATCGCTATGATTGCAACTACGATTAAAAATGCAAAAACAATAATTCCAGGACCCTCTTCGTCTAGAAATCTTAAAAGATCAGCCAGAATGAGTGCCTCACCAGCAGCCATAAATTTTTTCCCGCTTGAAAGCTCAATCGTTCCGACTTCGTTTGAAAACTGCTCCAACGACTCTTTGTTCGAAAGTATATTACCTTTCTTAGGCGAAACAAACACTAACTTGCCAATCTCGCCGGATTTTTCAGTAAATGGTTCCAGTAAACGAGAAGGCAAGTCTTGTAGGATTAACACTTCGTTTGATATTTTAGATTTCCATTTCAAAATTTCTTCCTGTTTGGATTGCTCTAAAAACTTAAATGACGAATCCTCAGTTTTATTTTTGATCTGAGCGATAAGATCTATTTTTTTTGATTGCTCTTTTGGGAGTAATTCGTGCACATTCATGCAGGTGCCTACTTTTGACTCTAGGCGTTTTGATTGCTTCTCAAGAGCCTCACAAACTTCGATAGCTTCGCTTGGTTGGTCTACCAACACCGCAACGGGTGTCATGGACCGATTGAAAATTGTGCTCACTCTTTTTTCTAAAGCCTCTGTTCCTGTTTTAAGACTTTTTTGATTTCTCAACTTGGAAAGATTCAGTTCTTTAGCATTAGGTAAATAAGCTAGCAGCAGACCAAATGATACCAAGGATAACAGTGCTGTACCCACAACAAACCATGTTGCATGTTGCTGTATCTTCTCTCCGAGTATCTCAAAAATAGGGAATTCAAATCTATGTTTTACGCGAAGCCATGATCGTTGATGTAAAAATATGAGAAGGGGCGGCAAAACAAAGAAATATCCTAGCCAACAAAAAAGCACACCAATCGAACCCATCCATGCAAACTGGCTTAGACCTCTATTGTCAGAAAGAAATAAGGCGAAGAATACAGCCCCAGTGGTTAGAAAAGCCACAAACGTTCCCAAAACAGTGGACTCCATAGCTTGACGAATGGAGCACAACATGTCTTTGCTTTGTATCGCGATTTTCTGAAAGCGTGTTAGCGTAATAATACCATAATTGATACCTGTACCAGCGATAAGAGATGTCAGAAAAGCAGACTGAGAATTTACCTCTTTAAAAAAAATTGCAAAAAAGCCTAGCCCCCATATTAAAGACATCGACAGAGATATTACTAATACGGCGACAATCCAGACGTTTCGAAAGAAGATAATCAAAAACAACAGAATGAGTACAAGGCAAAGTGCCAATGTTGAAAAAATATCATTGAATACTGTATCGTACTCTTCTAAAGTTGATTTAACATTACCACAAAGACCCACTTTGAGATCTCCGTAATTTCGCGAAGACATCGTCCTATCAATCAAACCTTGAATAGTTTCCACAAATTTGCGGGTATGACTAATATTGAACTGTGTTCCCTTGGGTTTAATTATTACAACGAGAAGCTTACCGCCAGGAAGACCAAGATAGCCCTCGTGCATTTTAAAAAATGGTTTTTTTACGGCATTTAACTTGGCTTTCCAGTTCTCCCAGTCAATATCTTTCTCATCATCATCGGATAAGTCGACCCACAAAGGATTAGCACGAGTTTTTGCATTTTCAATTTCTTTATCAATAACTCTTTTAACTTCTTCCAAATCTTCAACTGTAGCGTACATCATGGCATGAGATGAAAAGAACTTATCAACTTCCTTTCCTTCATACTCAATCGAACGAATATCACTTAAATTGCTAGTCTCAAGTGCTCGAACCAAATCGTCCACAAACATTCGATTATTCTCAAAGTTATTTCCTTCAACCGCAACAACAAGAGAACCTACGCCTCCTACGCGCTTCATCGCGTTTTTAAGTGCTTTCACGCTTGTGTAAGATTCTGGCAAAAGATCTATAAAATCCGTAGTGAGTCCTAAATGCGAAAGTGAAAATCCTGCAAACAATGTTATGAGTCCAAAAAATAAAAGAAGTCTCGAAGGCTGGCGATTAGCCCAAAAAAAATATCGAACAACCGCTTTTCGTAGAAACAATCTAAGCATTTTCAACTTGATCCCATTGTTTCCATTTTCGATAGATCCAATTTGCCGAAACAAAAGCAGTCCATCCAAGAATCCATCCGGCAATTAAATCTACGAACCAATGATGTCGCAAATAAATTGTCGCAATCCAAATGCTTACTGCAATCCATCCATTTATGCACAAAAGAACCTTTTTGTTCCAAAAGTGTCCATAGCGATACGCATGCAAGACCGATAGAAAAGAAAGTGCAGTATGTAAACTTGGAAAAGACGAATGATGCATCACGTGTTCACTTGAATCCATAGCGTTTTGAGTAAAATCATAAAAACCAAACAAACCTTTTAAAACTTGAGGATCAAACGTCAGCCCCTCAAAAAAACGCGGAGGACCAGCTGGGAAAATAAGATATAGGAAATAACCTGTATACATACAAAGAACGCAACTTAACGCAAGCTCTCTAAATTCGGCCCTTTGACCTTTGGCATACAAAAAACCTGCGACAAACATTGGCATAAAAAAATACAACATATACATGAATGCAAAATAATCCGTCCAAAATGGATGAATAAACTTTTGTATCCAAATGACAGGTTCGAATCCAAATATCCATAAATCCCACTGGTAAAGAGTGGCGTCAATCGAAGTAGGCCTAATAATACCTGTGTACTCTCGAAGGGTTTCGTATACACCTACCAAATAGATAAGTGGCAGCCAATCTCGCAGTATTCGCGTAACTTTTGAAACAAACGAGGTTCGATAGACTGTTGTACTGATGTGTTCCTTAATGTGATGAATAGAAGCTAAGCCCAACAGAAAAATAGTTGCGATTGACGGAAGAACCGTAGAGCCTTGTACGAAATGAACACGAACACCATAAAATAGCATTGTTGTAATCCATATGATGGTGAAAAGAATTAGAGCTGTGATATCGGGCCCTAAAAAGATCAAACACTTTTTCATTCTAGAACCCACTTAAAACCACTTGTAAGCGCGTTAACAAATGATGATCTCCAACATTGTAAACCCATTCATAACCCATGCCACCCATAAGAATAAGATTATTTGAAAGATGATATGTTGGGGACAGTATCGCTCTAAGCCGGGTGTCAATTCCCTGAACTGATGGAAACTGATTTGAAATCGGTGCTAAGTACTGATCTACCTGTTTTCTCCCTCGACGTTCGAAAGCAACCTCCAACGTTGACCAAAGCTTTGACCTAAGCTTATTTTTCAAAAAAACATACAGACCCATTCCATCTGGTCCAATGGGGTGCCCCAGGATACGTTTTCGATCTACAAAGCCTGACGTAAAAACGCTGTTCCGATACGTGATCTCTATTGTACTAACCCACTCGACTGTGACCTCGGAATCTATCTGACCCACTCGAAAAGGCTTACGAATTCCCCATAGTGTCGAAAGATCTTTCCAGCGACCACTTCCACAACAATCTTCCCAAAATATTTCACCATAAAGCGACAAATTTCCTAAGCGCTCAAACGTAAATCGATAGTCAACCATGAAGTTCCGATTCGACAAATTCGTTTGCGTAATATCTCCGACTCTGGCACCAAAAGTTTCGCTTATAAGATCAATGATGTTCGCTTCCGGACTACCCTCTCCTCCCAAAATAATCGACTGAGCAAAACCTAGCTCAAGCCATTGCTTAGGTAATATTGACAACCTTTGTGCCACAAAAACACTGTGTGGAAATTTCTGATCACCATCTAAAATGGAAACAATAAAATTAAAACGCGTTTGACCAAGCACGTGAAGCCACCAGGGAAGTACGATAGGCTTCGTATTTTCAATCCGTAAGCCTGTTAAAGGAAGTTGGTGACCACCCAAAATAAGACTTCCAGAATAGCCTTGCCCCCACTTTGCAGTAAACCTTCCAAGTGTTGACTCGAAGGCACCTGAACCTAGTTTGAAGTAGCCAAGGTACAAAGACGGTTTAAATTCAAGGTTGCTATCCTCACGGTTCCAACCTAAGGGGAAAATAGGAGCGACTTCAATCGCGCTCCATCCTCCAAATCGCGCAGTAAAATGAGGCTCAATCCATGCCTGTCCACCTTGACTCTGAAAACGTCCCCCTAACTCGTTCAAAAGTGGATTAATTCTGGCATCCGTTTCCAATTGAGAAATGCTCCTGGAGTTTGTAAACCACGCGCCTCCCTTGAGATTCATCTCAAAAGAAAAGTCTTTTATCTTGGTCGATGACATCTCTCGTTGGGTCAAATAATTCTCTATTAAATTGAGATCTTCTCTTGCATGTATATTTATATCTTCCTTATTATTTTCGAGTATCCACAAATAGATAGAGCGAACATAGGCGTCTGTCATCGTTGAAACTCCTGACAGCTTTCGTGGAACCAAGCTTTGATTTTGAAGACGATTTATTGCATCATAGACAATGCTCTGACTGTCGATATCTGGACTCACAAACATTTCTGCGCTAAACCCAGAGACACAAGACACAATGTGGAACACTATTAAAAAAATAACGTTTCTAGCTTTAATGGTGGGGTTCATCACTTTTCTTCCAACTAGGTCTTGTCACGCAACTGAAAAAGGTCTCTCAACCACTCTCATTTCAGTCGGTGCCACGACAGCACTTTTAACGACAGCGGTTTTGATTAGCATTAAAGCGTGGCAGAGTCACAAAAAAACTCGCCCCGTAAATACAAATTGGAATTGTTTGTACGAGATGCAGTACCAACGCAAACCCTATAGCTTGAGAAAATGGGACTTTAAACCAGGTCAAAACAAGTAATACAGTGGCTTCAAATGTTCCTAATCGACCCGGCGCGGCTGGTATCACAGCCGACAAAGTTAAAAACACAATCAAAAGAATTGAGGCTAGATAAGGCAAAATGATTCCGCAAGACTTAAGTGTGTACATGACGCTCAATATATAAAAAACAAGAGACAGCACGGACCATCCCATCATTGAGAACTTAAGACTAATATGAGGAATTTTCAAAAAAGCATAGTCTAGCTTTTTGAAGCCGAGAAGAATCAACATTCCCACAAACAAACTACCCGAGACCAAAAGCAAGGAATTCTCAAGTAAAGGATTGGGTTCCAAGAAAACAATAACTGTGGCGAGCAATATAATCGCAGCTATTTGAAGCCCTCCTTCTGCCAAAACAGAAGTTAGAGCATCACGGAAATGAACATTACGATCTTTAGCTAAAAACATAGACTTACCTAAATCTCCCATTCGAAAGGGAAGAATGGAATTCATCGCCAGGCCCATTACATAAAGGCGAAATGCATACTGCCGACTCATTTTGGAATAAATTTCAATCAATGCTCTCCACAACTGGCTCTTGGAAATAATACAAAGGAAATCAAAAACGAGAGCAATGATCAAGTATGAAACTTTCAGTTGCCTTAGTGCCAATAGCACATCGTGAACTTGTATGGTTTGAATTAAATAGAGGCAAACAACAAAACTAAGTGCAAATCCGATCCAGGTTTTAATATTTATCATTGGACATCTCCAATGTCATTAAAGAGATTGGAGAGCGTCACGCAGTCCATTTGATTGGCTTGAATTGATCGAATAATTTCAGGTAACGCTAAAACTGTTTGCATGCGACTTTCGTTTTCACAATCCCCATCTGCGTCATGCAATAGCAAAATAGAGCCTTTAGAAAGACCTGACAAGGCTCTTTGAACAATAACATTTTCACCGGGGTTGTCTGAATCCCACACACCTTTTGTCCAAGCACAAAGTTTAAACCCGTTTTTTTTTGCAATCCATGGTAACCACGGATTTTTTTGACCGTGTGATGTTCTAAGCCAAATGAAGTCTCCTGACTGTCTCCTGATACTAACAGCCGCAAGCCACCGATATAATTCTTGTGCGATAAGTCGGGGAGACTTAAGAATCCATCTTTTATGGTGATATCCGTGACATCCCACTTCGTGACCTTCAGTCTGCATTCTCTCGACAATCTCTGGATACTTTTCAGCGCGATATCCAAGCACAAAAAATGTCGCCCTTGCCTGATTTGCCTTAAGAATATCAAGTATTTTTGGCGTAAACTCTGGGTGAGGTCCATCATCAAATGTTAACGCTATCTGTGATCTGCCGGTTCTAGAACGATGAGGTATTTGAAATCCAAACATCGAAAAAGATGGCCATATGACGTCAAGAATCGCTACGCCCAAAATCATCCAAAATAGCAACACAAAAAAACCAAACCAATGGTAAAGCACCAAAGCCAGCCCAATAAAAAGCGTTACACAAAGGCAAATCTTGGCAATGACAGCTTTAGGCATTGATCACTTGCTTTTGAGGTTTTGATCGCCCCAAAATCAAGTCGTAGACATCTAGTACTTGAGACCCAACAAGGTCCCAGTCATACTTTGCGGCGTGTTTCTGACCTTGCTCTGAAAGTCGCTTTATAAGATCAGGAGAGCAAGCCAAGCGCTCAATTTCGTTCGCCCATACAACTGGATTTAATCCGTTTACGAGCAAGCCTGTTTTCTCGTGTTGAACAACTTCATCAAAGCCGCTTATATTTGAGGCCATTACTGGAGTTCCGGCTGCCATAGACTCCAAAAGTGTTATCCCAAATGAGGCCTTTGTCGCCGGGTAACAAAGAGCACTCACAGACGCTAATAACTCAGGTCGTTCGTGATAAACCGGACCAAGAAATCGAATAGAATCTTTACAGTCGCTTGGAACCAAACCTTCATAAAATGATTTCAGTGGACCATCGCCGGCAATCCAAAGTTCCACCTTGACCTTCCGTTTTCTCAATATAGGAATAGTTTGAATCAGCATATCCAGACAATTACGAGGATCAAATCGGCCTAAAAACAAGATTCTAAAAACATTGGAAGGTTTTCGATTGAACAAATGATGATTTTGAAACTGTCTATTATCAACTCCATTAGGCACAATATGCGCTTTGAAATCGATGTATCTCTCAAACGCTGTAATGCAAGCTTTAGAAACAGCAATGATACCATCGTGATGACTTATCCCTTTTTGTGCCAATCGTTGAAATGTATTCAAAAATGGATTTTGTTCAAAAAAACTGTGAAATGTCGCAATGGTAGGTGCATTTCTGTAGCGAAGTGCCAAAATAGGGAGCGTGGGAGTGAGTGGGGAGTGAATGTGAATCACATCGAATTGGTTTTTATCAAAAAAACGTCTGATTTTTTGTCCTAATGATAACCCAAGCGTAACTCTTGCAAACGAACCATTAGAATGAATCAAAAAACTCTTGCCAATCTCGTGAAGAACAATACCTTCCTTTGCTGACTCTTCCAAAAGCGAAGACTTACCTTTGTGAGAGGTTAGAATTGTAACCTGGTGACCATGGCGAACCAAGAACTTGGCATAGTGAAAAACATGCTCTGTGACGCCTCCAAGATGTGGAAAATAATACTCACTCACAAGGCAAATCTTCATGGGCGTTCAACTTTCCAAATTTGGTTGATTAAACAAGTTACCACAATCAAAAATAGCACAAAGGGTTGCACAAAAATCATAAAAAATGCGAGACGAGGTTTCATAAGCCCATTTCTAGTTTTTTCTAAAAATCGCCTATTCTATAACATGACTTTCCAGAATGCGGCAATTTCAAACTCAATCTCTTAAATAGTGGCAATTGTACCCTCCGGGATTTTTCTGCAGATAATCTTGATGGTAGTTTTCAGCCATGTAAAACTCCGATGCGGGTACTATCTGTGTGACGATCTTACCATCCCATTTTTCTTTATTAAATTGCTGCTTTATTTTTTCAGCAGCACTTTTTTGAGAATCATTAGTATAAAAAATTGCAGACCGATACTGCGAACCAATGTCATTTTGTTGACGATTGAGTTGCGTTGGATCATGAAGTCTGAAGAAGTAACTTAGGATTTCCTCGTAGGTAATTTTCGACGGATCAAATTCAATTTTTACGGCTTCGGCGTGGCCTGATTTGCCTTTCTTAACTTCTTCATAGTTTGGATTCAATGTAATTCCCCCAGTATATCCAACATAGGTTTCTATGACACCTGGCAACTTACGAATGATCTCTTCTACACCCCAAAAACAACCTCCAGCAAGGATGGCCACTTCAACAGAAAGCTTTTTATCGGTCTCGCCAAAAAGCTTCTCATACTCTTCATACCCTTCTGCTTTTAGCTTGTCTTTGGGAACAAACCGAAGAGCCGCGGAATTAATACAGTATCGAAGTCCTGTTGGTTTTGGTCCATCCGCAAAAACGTGACCCAAATGAGAGTCTGCATGTTTTGATCGAACTTCGGTTCGTTTCATGAAAAATTTATAGTCGGTTTTCTCAACAATATTTTCTTTACACAGAGGCCTGGTAAAACTTGGCCAACCGGTCCCAGATTTAAATTTGTCGGTCGAGCTAAAAAGTGCCTCACCCGATACGACGTCCACATAAATACCAGGTTCTTTGTTGTCCCAGAATTCGTTTTCAAAGGCTTTTTCAGTGCCATTATTTTGGGTAACCTCGTATTGAATCGAGGTTAAACTTTTCTTGAGTTCCGATTCATTAGGTTTTTTGAAACTTTTCATGTCTTTCGAGCCAGCTAATACCACTATCGCAGCCAAAAACACAAATCCAATCATATTTTTAATCAATTTTGGCTTGAAAATTGGCATCTTTGAACCCCTGGTTTTAGCACAAATCAACTCATAGATCACTTAAATGCCCTAACAATTGCTTGTTTTGAACTCCAAAAAAAAGTATAACCCGCGGCCATGATCGCAAAAAATCTCAAAGTCGGAATGGTTATTAACTACGAAGGCCATTTATTTCGCGTAATGTCAATTCACCTTATCGCACCTGGCAATTGGCGGTCTTTTGCTCAGGCCAAACTTCGAAAACTTAGCGACGGAACCCAAAAGGAAAACCGTTTTCGCTCTGATGAGAACGTCGAGAGAGCTATTTTAGACCAACGGGAAGTCGAATATTTGTATCAAGAAGACACAACCTATCACTTCATGGATACAACATCTTATGAACAATTTCAGCTTCAAAATGAAGATCTCGGAGACGCTATCAACTATTTAATTCCAAACATGAAAATCAATGTCGAATTTTATGAAGGCAAGCCCATAGGTGTAGCACTCCCCAAAACAGTTAACTTAAAAGTCGTCGAAACCGAACCTTACGTGAAAACTGCCACAGCAACGTCTCAGTATAAGCCCGCCAAAGTTGAAACGGGAGCAACTTTTCAAGTTCCGGGGTTCGTGACAGAAGGCGAATCTATCCAAATTGATACTGAAACGGGAAAGTACCTGGGTCGCACGAACTGAACTAACCTACACCCCTAAAAGCGAGTTCTTATGATTGCCCTTCGGTATTTCTGCCAATTTGAGGTTTAGTGGGCATTTGCTTAACGATACCAAGTGCCATCGTTAACATCGAACCCAGATCACTCAAATTAGCTGGTAAAATCATCGTATTAGACGCCTTGGCAATACGTCCAAACTCTTGAACATACTGCTCGGCAACCTGAAGTTGAATGGCTTCCATTCCACCCGGTTGTTGGACAGCTTTAGCTATTTTA
>JAGRAY010000002.1 GCA_020434375.1 Bdellovibrionales bacterium
GAGGGGGTGGCTCCATGGGCTTTGCCCATGGAGGGGGCGACGCGAGCCCCTATACTAGATACTAAATAGTCATTTCATGTTCTTGTCGCACAAGGTCCCAAAGATATCTTTGGCCATCGCGACCCACGTACCACAAAATTGATGGGCTATACGTTTTAGAATATATAAAAATTAACGTTGCTAAATCATATGGATAAAGAATCGTTTCTAAAGAACGTTCATCACTTTCGGGGTAAATATTCATGATCGATTCAGTAATTTTAGACTTATTATCTGCCATTCCTAAGGCGTGACCTAATTCATGGGCAAAAACACGTTGAAGCGCACTAAAAAATACATCTGGCTGACTCTGAGACTCTAGCAGTCGACTCAAATCAATAAATATATTGCTGTGATACACCATGCCACGCTTTGGTTCATTGACCGAAATGGTATAACCGTCGAAAGTTTCATCAGCTCCAGAAATTTGACTTGCAAAGTCGATCATTTGCAAATCGCAGTCTATCTTAAAATTGACTACTTCAGGTTCAATTCTGACAATGTCTTGGTCTTTTCCTACAATACGATACGTTCTAGCTAGATGAGAGAAATATTTTGCAACATTTTCAAAAATAATGCGAAATGGCGCCGTTCGGGAGGTTAAGTAAAATCTGATGGCTGGCTCTCGGCCTGTTTCGTCGATATTTCGCTTCAAAAACATACAACGCTCTGTTCCTGGTTCTTGAGGATCTTCTACACAACGTTCATCATCGAACAAAAAACCTAAGACTAAAGAAGGATCATACAGCTCTGAACTATGATTTCCGTCTCGAGGTCTTCTGAAGTATTTTTGATTCATCCCATCAAACTTACACTTCTCACTCATTTGTTTGGTTTCTGTATAAACGATGGCCAAATCCAACGGTTTGAGTGCCTGGATGTTTTGTATGGCTTCACTTAAAGTATTTTTTTCTCTGTCAGACAGTTCCAGTGTGAGAGCTTTGGTCAAACGATTACTGGGATAAGACCCAACTGTTGGATGACTAACGTCTTGCTGAACTTTAAATGTTGATGCCTGAGAGAAAGGCTTGTCATCGCTAGGCAAAAGGGACCCTGTTGACTCATAGACATGAGTCGAATAAGAACATGAAATTGACAACAACACGACAATCATGATCCGAGCGCCAAGACTTGCCAAAATTGTTGTAGGACCTTTCATTGAATAAAGATTTATCATAAAAATGATCCAATATTCCATCTCTAACTTAGAGAAGATCAATGTCTTCGAGCAAAATATAAGGCGCCCCTCGACCAGAGCGCTCCAAAAACTGGCCACCGGAAAGGCATCCCCCATCAAAAACAAATTGGTAATCTTGGCCAATACACCGTAAAGACCGAAGTGCCGTTCCATTATTGCCAAGAATCAATGGCCCAAAAATAGGATAACTTAATTTACCTTTCTCTATCTTGTAGCCATATTGGGATTGTACTTGGTAATGATTCGGTTCACGGATTCCACCCAAACTACCATAAAGTATGTAGCCATCATTGACTTCATGAAGCATGTCCTCGATAGAGACACTGCCAGGATTCATCACGATATTCATCATTCTAGCCGTCGGCTGAAACTTGAAATCTTGGGCGCGTGCGTGTCCGTTAACCTTTGAGAATTGACTTTGGTAAGCTGACCAAAGCGTAAGATAAGGCTCATGAAATATTCCTTTATCGATCAATACGATTTCCCGTGAATTAATACCCTCTTCATCAAATAAAAATTGAAATTGTTCGTTTGCAACAGGTGTATCTCTGACCGTAAGATCTTGCTCACATATCCTTTGACCTATCCATGACTTGACCATGAGTTTTCCTGATAAGATCTCTATCCAGTGCCCTACAACCTCATGAAGCCATACCGAAGCGAGAGAAGGATGTAAAATGACTTTAGCATTACGTAATGGTTTGATAGCACGAGCGCCTTTCAAATCCTTAGATAGGCTTGTGAGCTTCGTTAAAGCATTTTTCAAACCTTCAACAGATGGATCATAAATAAATTTTCTAACGTGCAAAGAATGATTTTTTATTTTGAATTTGGCATCAGCACGAACCAATTTCATTTTTTCGATCTTATGCTTTTCGCCTGCAAAGTTACTCAAAAATCGAATGGCCTTTTTTTCCCATGTATACCGAAGACCTACTTTTTCTGAAAACTCTTGACCCATTTCAATAAGATTTCTTGGAACTGAAAACTCCTCATCCCCATTAACAATATTTGATGAATCAAGCGTACTCGATTCCTTTTCTAGGATCGATTGTATAAACTTGGAAAACTTGTTCTGACGGGCTGACAATCCCGACCAGTCGTTATTTGACAAAAAACCATCTTTCGTAGCAACTCTGCATAAGCTGCCACTACGAAAAATTCTAAGATGCCTTGAGAGTGATCCGTCGTCGATATAAAAACGTTCTCCTTGGCTCTTCTCGGTCCGAATATCTGCATACGCTCGAATAGATTTTGGAATTTTAAACTCTGTCATATTTCACCGAAGGTTAGTCTAGGCAAATAGATATATGGAAACCACCCAGTGTAAGTAAACTCACCTTCATTGAGTATTTCGGACTTAGGGTCTATTAAACTTCCATGGGTTTTAGGAAAAGCAGACAACAACGGCCTATCATTATAGGCCTTCACAACAACTCTACTTACAACTTGTTTGTTCTTAATGTATGTACCGCTCAGTGACGCAAGCGCACGCCCTGTTAAAACGTCTTGAAAACGGTCATATGGAAAAGTCACCTGATCAAGCAAGAGATATTCATCGCACTCATTAACAACCTTACTAATTGATCGTTTCCCGGGATCAATTCTTAAATAATTGTATTGCATGACAGGTGTCAAATCTGCCATATGAGAAACGAACATTCCTCTTCTAAACCCATTGCCGGTCGACTTTTTGCCGGACAAAAATGCCGTCTGCAAATCGAAAATCGATGAAACTCTTTCCCCCCCCTGCACCAATATCTTGCTCTTGCATGGCGAACCTTCGTGATCAAAAACAACACTGTTTTGTCCATACCCTTGTGTGGGATCATCAAGCAACATCAAATCTTGAGGTAGAATTTTAGAAAAAGTCGGTGGCCAAATCTTTGTGCCTTTGCAATGCTCTCCAATCATCTGAGCAAGTGTTGCTACTAGAGAAGGCGCTAAAACAGCGGCCATTTGTCCTTTACGAACAAAACTCAAAGATTTTGCCTGTTGACCATAAGAGTTAGAAATCTTTCGTTCAATTTGCTCCGCACTTGAGTCATCTTCGTGAAAATTCATGACAAGACCTTTATGTTCCAAAGATTTATGCGAGTCTTGAAGATGATACTCCAGTCGGGAATAAAGATGCTCGTAAGATCCACCGTATTGATATGAATTTTCAAGAACACATCTATCTAAATGGAACGTAAAATCTAGGCGGATTTTGTACGTATCAAAGCGTTTCTTCAAAAGAACATAAAGCTTGTCTGCGGAATTTTTAATCTCATCGTATCGTTCACCAAAATCATTGAGGGGTACAAATTTTGGCAAATCACCTTTCCGATGAAATTTTATTTTTTTAGGCTCCCAGAGAGCACGGTCCACCTGTTTCAAAGCGTTTTGCAAGTGTCTGTCCATATGACCCCAGCCAGAAGAAACCCAAGAATATCTCGCTAGGCGATTATTCTTTGACAAAGTAATCATCGTACTCGAAGTTTTTTGTTCGAATGAAAAAGGTTGGCGAATATTAGGGAAATAGCTTAGTCGATTTCGAAAATCGTTGAATGCCAAAACCTCGATTTCGTCGACTTGATCACCAATGCTCTTGATTGCTCGCTTTGCATCGATAGCATCCCATATTTCATCGGTGCTTTTTTTAAACATTCCCCGAATCGAGTTCTTGATTGAGCTCGTTTGTCGCCAAACCAGATACATACTCTGATATTTCTCTCAACGTGCTCAAGGAAGCATTTTGAAATAAAATGCCAAATTGATGAGGGTCTTCGGGAGCAACTCGCACAGCCTTAATAATAACCTCGAACTCTCCCTTGCCTTTTAGTTCAAATTTAAACGTATATGGATGACCAAGAACAAGATTCTTTTGAGCGCATTGAATCAATGCACCTGTTTTACTAATATCTAAAATCTCTACAGCACAACTTTCATCTTGATCGCTAATAATGCCCGTTAAGTTCGACTTCGCTCGATACTTGAATCTCTTTTCCTCTTGACTTAGTGTTTGTTTCCGATCGTTATCAGAAACAATACCCCGAAGACTCTCCAAGCTCTTCGCTACTTCATCCAGTTTTGAATTAAGCAAAATGAGCCTGGAAGATATCCAAAAATTAAGAAGCAATATAAACAATATGGCAACCGAAAAGGCATAAATAATTTCATTTGTAATCATTTACATATAAATCTATCTTGAATTACGAAAAATGCCAAAAGAGAATATTCTTATTCATATCATGGCTAAGGCGCCAATTGCCAAATGGTGTAATACTCGCATCGGTGTAACGCTAGGTCATGAACATTCGGCAACTCTTCAAAAGTGCCTAATTGACGATCTCATCCGCTTTGTTGATAATGCATCTTATCAATATATACTTCATATAGGCCTACCTAGATCACAAGACGCCAAAACATTTAGCACTGAAGAAATACCTGACCCCGTTGACTACAATCATATGATCGACCTTGGACAGGCTATGGCCTCTGCACTATCGACTTCGAGAACAAGCTATCCTTCAACATATCATGTTTTCATTGGTGTCGATTCACCTGTAGGCGTTATGATAAATCTTGAAAAAGTAGCCATCGACAGAGACCTAGACGAGACGGTCTGGATCGGCCCAACTTACGATGGTGGAATCTATCTACTTGGAGTTCCTCCTTCATGGCAAAATCCGTTCGAAGATATTGCATGGGGAACAGCTAACGTTTACGCTCAGCTAACTCACCGAGTCAAACAACTGGGCGTTTACAAGGTAAAAATTCTCGAGAAACAATCTGATCTTGACGAATCAGAAGATATTCCGGCAACAATAAGGTCCATGAATACTCATAAACTCAATGAACTTAAAAGTTTTTTACTGCTGTCACAATGGAACACGCTCGGATTAGTATAATCATACCTGTCAAAAACGAGCGTTTTTTATCGAAAGCATTAAACGATTTGTGCGCTATATTTAAAAATGATCCAATAGAAATGATTGTTGTCGACACATCGACCTTAAGTGAACAAACTCTGCCTGCGGATGTTCTATACTACCACCAACCAAAACTTAAGTTTAGAAGTTCAGCAATGAATTTCGGAGCTCAAAAGGCTCAAACTCCCATCCTGTGGTTTCTACACTTGGATTGTCGCCCCACGAAGCTCGCGTGGAGAACATTTAGCGCATTATGCTCACAAGGCAATCTAGTTTTTGGCGCCTTTCAAAAAGAATACGAACCGACAAATTATTTTTTAATATTTCAACAAGCCATTCTCAATTTTGTAGCCTCAAAGTATTCATCTTTGATATTTGGAACCAATGCGATCTTCGTCAACAGAAGCATCTTTTTTGAAATGGGAGGATATTCTGACTGGCCGATTTTCGAAGACACTGATTTTATCAAAAGGATACGAAAAGTGTACCCTTTACACTTTATTCATAGCAAAATAGTTGTTTCTTCTAGGAAATATCAAAGTTGGTTTGGCATCAAACAAACGGCTTTGAATCTTGCGCTACTCATACTATATGCTTTTGGATTTCCCTTAAAACGAATGGCAAACTGGTACCAAAAAAGAACATAAATAGTGAATATCGTTCTAGCTTTCATATATTACGCAGGAATCTTCGGTGTATTCCTAACAGGACTCTACAAACTACGTTTCTTCATTCTTTTTCGAAAACTACCTAACCGCATTGGCCCAACAAGAAAATTCGAGAAACTACCAAAAATCACTCTTCAGATACCGGTTTATAACGAAAAATATGTCGTCGTAAAAATTTTAAACTCGATTGTTGACATTGAATATCCGAAGTCATTGCTTGAAATTCAAATACTGGATGACTCTACCGACGAAACAAGCAATTTAATTCAAAAAACCATTTCAACGACCGCTCTACGTCACATGAATATTAATCATGTCAAACGAGTTTCCCGAAAAGGATATAAAGCAGGTGCATTAAAACAAGGCTTGAAATATGCGACTGGAGAATACATTGCGATTTTCGACGCTGACTTCGTTATTCCACGACGTTTTCTTTTGGACACAATACCCTATTTTTCTGCACCCAGTATCGGGTGCGTACAAGCACGTTGGGAATTTTTAAATGCAAACGAGTCAAATTTAACTCGAGTTCAGGCGCTTGCGTTGCGCGCCCATTTTCAAATTGAACAACAAGTCCGCTATCACACCAACATGTTCATGACATACAATGGAACGGGTGGTATTTGGAGAAAAGAGGCAATTCTTCAAAGCGGCAACTGGAATGAAAATAACCTTACAGAAGACTTAGAATTAAGTTTTCGAGCCCAATTAAACTCATGGAAGATAGTCTATGCAAACCATATCGTTGCCTACAGTCTTTTGCCGAATCGTTTTGCAGATTTCAAGAAGCAACAGGAACGATGGGCTAAAGGTTCTATTCAAAGTCTTAAGCATCTGCTCTTAAGAATTCTACAACATAAAATTGATCTTCGAACAAGAATAGAGGCTGCTTTTCAACTAGCAAGACATCTGTCTTTTATGTTTGCCTTTTTCACTTTAATGACAATGCCTTGGGTTCTGTCACAAAGGCCAAAACATGATCCACTAAATATATTAGATGCGATTTTCTTTTTGCTGTCGACTTTCCTTTTATTTATTTACTTTTTGCCGGTTGCAGAAAATAGATCTAAAAGCCTATCAACGCTTAAGACTTTTTTCATGCTGTGCATATACGGATTGTCTCTCTCACCATCGATCGTATTATCAATAATCGAAGGACTTATTTGTTCTTCTGGAGAATTCAATCGCACGCCAAAAATAGTTGGAAAGCAAAAAACAGATGTTAATCCGAGCTATATGCCAAAAGTCTCAGGGTTTGACTTGGTAAGTGCATTGGTTTGTTCTTATTTTTGGGTGTGCATCTATGTGTTTTTTAGCGAAGAGTTTTGGATTTCCAAACCATTAATATTTCTAACTGGATTTTCACTGTCGATACCTATCTTTGCACACCTAAATATCTTTGTTTTAAACAAATACCACAACATAAAAACAAGAAAATAAATACCATAAATCGCCCACGGAGATTCCTGCCATTGGCCAAGTTCCAAGTAGTTTGGAAGAACATAGTAACTAAAAGGCACACATAGACTCAAAGCCAAAATAAATCTGTGAGAATTAAGCACTAGAAATGGAATGCTCCAGATCAGGTACCAAGGATAGAGCACTGGAGAACAAATAAAAAATAGGCCTAAAACCCATGCAGCTTTTTCTAAAGTCATGACATTTTTCTGACGCAAAAGATAAATATACCCTATCAAGAAAATGATCAGGCAAGCAAGTCGCGCTGAAATGTTACTTACAAGTTGTTGCATAACGGTATATAAAATGCCGTTAAACTCCCATGTTTTTACGTAGACCCATAGCCCCGATGTCTCCGATATAGAATAAAGGGAAATAAAACCCAAGATATACAAAAAGGTAACTATAAATTCTTTCGTTTTCCAGGACGACCTTGGCACAAACAACGGAAGAAATATAATTGGCCAAATTTTAATGTACGCGGCACTAAGTATAGAAAGCAATACTAAGAAGTATCTTTTCTCGACATAAGCCCAGATTGCAATCACAAATATAAACGTCCCCACTGCATCAATATGTCCCCCATGCGCACTTTCCAAAAGAAGAAGAGGATGCCAGGCAAAAAGCGCGAGATAATCTTGTCTGATGCTAAGCTTTCGCACGATGACTCTTAACAAAGCAAGTGAACATAAGTTGAAAAATGTCATCGTTAGCCCGTAAATCATGGGCGATGCCCAAATCAGTCGAAGAAATGAAAACAAGGCTAAAGCAAAAGGAGGATATAAAGTTGAGATAAATCGATGATCAGGAGGAAGCCATGGTATCCAGTCCGGCCTTTTAGCTACCATCGCATTAGGAGTAACCGCCAAAGGATTAACTCCGTTTAAAAGTAACCACCCATCCCAACCGTATCTATAAACATCGTTCGAGAGTATCGGCATCGCAAAACAATAGAGAAGATGTAATCCGAGACTCACATATATAATTTCGATAAAACTAAAGCGATACCGATGACATAGAACACCTTGAATCAAAATCAAAAACACCAAAGATTGAAAAACGATGCATACAAATAGACTCGCAAAAAACAGGGGTTCATAAAGCACATATCGCGTGCAAGCCACTCCCACAGCTAATAAAAAAGGAGTGATCCATTTATTTTTCATTGACAGCAAAGAGCCTCGTTTTCATTGATCGCAAGATATGATTTAATACTATTAAATGCTAAATCAAGCAGACTATGATGCTCTGGAAAAAGACCTTCCCGGGTATCAAGTCCAATCGGTGTTGGGTTCAGGATCAACGTCCACAGTCTATCTTGCAACCCACCTTCCACTCGGAAGAAATGTGGCGATTAAGCATTTTTCGCCTGAGTTTAAAACCAAAGAGGAAGACCTTGCGAAGCGGTTTCGTCGAGAAGCGGCGATGTGGGCACAGTTTAATCATGAGAACCTTGTTCACCTCTACGATTATAAACAAATTAACAATAATCAATATATCATTATGGAGTATTGCCATGGCATCGATCTAAGAGAAGTCATGGATCGCATTCCTATTCTTCCCTTACCAACCACGGCATCGATTATCTATCAACTTGTCAGAGCTCTCGAATATCTTCATAGACACGGAATCATTCATCGCGATTTAAAACCAGCAAATATTTATATTAAAAGAGACGGTGTCGTAAAACTCATGGATTTTGGAATTTCTCGAAGTGTTGACATGGAATCCATGACCATTCCCGGAAGCATCATGGGAACACCGGCCTATATGT
This sequence comes from Bdellovibrionales bacterium, assembly GCA_020434375.1. GTDB lineage: Bacteria > Bdellovibrionota_G > JALEGL01 > JALEGL01 > JAGRAY01 > JAGRAY01. The sequence goes on from JAGRAY010000002.1 coordinate 9,052, forward strand.
CACCAGAACAAGCCACTGGTAAAGAAGTAGATTTAAGAACAGATATTTATGCATTGGGCGTCATGATGTTCGAACTTCTTGATGGTCGAAAACCCTATAAATCGGAGATCATCGTTGACCTTATTGCTGAAGTAGCCCAAGGCCATCGCTTAAAGATGACCGCCGACGTACCGAGAAAATGGAAACAATGGATCTACGAATGCATGTCTTATAACCCAGAATTGCGCCCTTTGGGATCTGTTGAAATGCGTCTTTGGCTGGAAAAATATTTCCATGACCATCAAATTATTTTTCCCCAACAAATTGTCAAAGACTTTATTGCGATCAATAAAATTGTGACTGAAGAAACGCAATTGTTCGAACATGGAATGATCCAACCATCAAGCGAACATCTTAATCCTCAAGGGTTTTCAAACTACGCTTTTTCAAATGGATTTAAAGCAAGAATGTACACATTCCCGTGGTTTTGGCTTTTTTTTGTATGCGGGATTATCGTTTTAACATTCATGTACTTAATTTTGAACCCAGAGTACTTATTGCGGTCATTTTTTACGACCTTGAACCTTCTTGATTCATTTTAGTCTGTAATTTGAAAATAATAAAACTCGGCAACTAATCCGAAGCGACAATCCACAGCACGATGAATTTTATTCCCCTTAATTCGAGGAGCTCGCGTAATAGTCACAACATCTAAAGAAGACTCTTCTCCCCAATAGTGTCGAAAATGTCTTTGAACTGCATTTTTGTGATTTTCCACACCACTGCCTCCATACTTTTTGACTTCCTTGAGATAAAATCTTGTTGGTTTTGACAAGTCTATATTGGAAACCCACCTGTAAAGAGGGAACGAAACAGCACCTGGAAACACCCAATCATGTTCCTCGCCATTTACATTAACCAGAGCTTGCCTTATGAGATTTTCATCGATCGGTCCAAAATCTTGGCCATCGATACCACTAACCACAGTATTGCCGACAGTCGCCATGGCTTGTTGAGATTCGTTGATATGGTTAAACTTGTGTCTTTTTCCTTTATTGATCATATCGGAGGGAGAATGGCCTCGCTGCGTCACAAATGAAAGCATGCCTTGATTAACCACCAAAGCTTCCTCTTTATGCACACAAAATGTGAGTTCTACGCTGGCTTTATCCATGCCATTAAAAATGACTAGATCATCTCCCTGAGGTCCAACGAAAGTCATATTCGCGCATCCGCCCTGATCCCAGGGAAGGGTTTGGCAAGCACTGACACACGAGTTTTGAAGAGTCTCACAAGCCGTCATATCGTTGTCGGTCACCAAAAGACATTCTTGGTATTCCTCAGAACACTTGCTCGAACAATCCGCCATACATGACGCAAATGGAACTGTATTGGATACATCAAAGTTACCAATCGGGGTGACCGTTTGGCCGTTCGTATCGTCTGGAATAGTCACCACAGGTCTCGCTGGACTGCGGTGGGGTTCGGGTGCCTTCGCGCAGGCCATCAATAAGATACAGGTGAATAAAGCCATTTTTGTAAAACGATTTGTCATATGCATACTTAATGGATTACGCAAAATAGAGGCCACCTTCCAACTTGTTATATTTTCAATAACTTAGGAAGTATTATTGGTGACCAAAAACATTCTAAATTGATACATTCTTGGGTCACTGAGCCGATTTTTTCCTTTAAATGCCCTCAAATCCAACGGCAAATTTGCAATTCTGATAAAATAGTACTAAAAAGGTACTGTTTTATGATTCAGCTAAACAAACATACCGACTATGGCATTGTCATTTTAACGCATTTTGCAAGATATAATGACGCACCCCTGCTGTCGGCTAAAAACATTAGTGACGCAACGTCTCTTTCTCTTCCAATGGTATCGAAAATTCTCAAACAATTACTCAAAGGGGGTTTGCTAAAGTCTTATCAGGGTGTCAAAGGAGGTTATCAGCTTTCGCGTAATCCTGATGAAATATCGATCGGAGAAATCATTGAAGTTCTAGATGGTCCCCTAGCCCTAACAGAGTGCACTGCTAGCACCCAGGGCGCATGTAAAACAGAACACAGTTGCTCAATAAAACCCCACTGGGCAGCCATTAATCGTGTAATGAGAGATGCTTTGATAAAACTTCCACTTTCTAGTATGACCTCCCCCATCCCGCTCTGGAGCGAAAATGATAGTAAGAGAAATCAGATTCAAGAAAAAACATTTTATCCATTAAAGATACGAATAGGAGAAAAAAATGAACACGATTGAAAAAGACGTCGGTGGAGAAATTTTTCTGACAAAAGTTGATGAACTGCTCAATTGGTCCAGAGCAAACTCACAATGGTATCTTCTTTTTGGCCTTGCTTGCTGTGCCATAGAACTCATGCAAACCGGAGGTCCTAGAGCTGATATTGATCGTTTTGGCGCCATACCAAGAGCGACTCCTCGCCAGGCAGATCTCATGATCGTTGCAGGAACGCTCACTTATAAAATGGGCTCACGATTAAAACTGCTGTACGAACAAATGCCCGAGCCAAAATATGTTATTTCGATGGGTTCTTGTGCAACTTGCGGTGGTTTATTTTCTCTCGCTTATTCGGTTATGAAAGGTGTTGATAAAATTGTACCTGTAGATTTTTATGTTCCTGGCTGCCCACCAAGGCCCGAAGCTTTAACCGAAGCCCTTCTCATGCTTCAAGAAAAAATTAAAAAAGAACGTTTTTTAAGAAAGAAAAATTATGAAGCAGCTTAATCCATGGAGACTTTAACAAAAATGGCAAATGGAGAAAAAGAGACCAGCACGTTAACTGATTTAACCAATCAGACCTACAAATACGGCTTTTCTACCGATATCGAATCGGAAACGGTTCCTCTGGGTTTAAATGAAGATACGGTTCGTCTCATTTCTGCAAAAAAACAAGAACCTGAGTTTATGCTCGAATGGCGTCTTAAGGCCTTTAAATATTGGCAAACCATGACGGAACCCTCATGGCAAAATGTTTCGTATCCAAAAATGGACTATCAAAACATGGCTTACTACTCTGCGCCAAAATCCAAAGATGATGCGCCCAAAAGCTTGGATGAAGTTGATCCTGAACTTCTAGCAACCTATGAAAAACTAGGAATTCCACTCCATGAACGCGCAATTTTAGCTGGCGTGGCTGTCGATGCTGTTTTCGACAGTGTATCTGTTGCAACTACTTACAAAGAAAAACTGAGTGAACTCGGCATTATCTTTTGTTCTTTCTCTGAAGCCGTCAGAGAACATCCTGATTTAATCAAAAAATATCTTGGTTCCGTAGTACCAATTACCGATAATTTTTTTGCCACTTTAAACTCCGCCGTGTTCTCAGATGGTTCATTCGTTTATATTCCAAAAGGCGTGCGGTGTCCTATGGAGCTTTCCACGTACTTTAGAATAAACGCGATCAACACAGGACAATTTGAGAGAACCTTGATCATTGCTGATGAAAGCTCTTACGTGAGCTATCTCGAAGGTTGCACAGCACCGATGCGTGACGAAAATCAACTGCATGCAGCGGTGGTCGAACTGGTTGCCTTGGATCACGCACAAATTAAATACTCAACCGTACAAAATTGGTATCCGGGTGACAAAGAAGGCAAAGGCGGTATTTACAATTTTGTGACTAAAAGAGGTAAATGCACAGGGTTTCGCTCTAAGATTTCATGGACACAAGTTGAAACGGGCTCGGCCATCACATGGAAATACCCAAGCTGTATCTTACAAGGTGACGAATCGGTTGGAGAGTTCTATTCTGTCGCCGTCACGAATAATCGTCAACAGGCTGACACAGGCACAAAAATGATTCATATCGGGAAAAACACCAAAAGTACGATTATCTCCAAAGGGATTTCTGCTGGCCATGGTCAAAATTCGTATAGAGGTCTAGTCAAAGTCCTCAAAAATGCAGAAAAAGCACGCAACTATTCTCAATGTGACTCTATGCTTATGGGAGATCAGTGTGGTGCCCATACCTTCCCTTATTTAGACATTGGCAATACATCTGCACGCATCGAACACGAGGCGACCACCACAAAAATAGGTGAAGATCAACTGTTTTACCTAAAGCAAAGAGGTCTTAATGAAGAAGAAGCCATTAAAATGATCGTCAACGGATTTTGCGAAACAGTTTTCAAGGAGCTTCCTATGGAGTTTGCTGTGGAAGCTAAGAAATTACTTGAAGTAAGCTTAGAAGGTAGCGTCGGTTAAAGAAAGGAATCAGCAAGTGTTAAAAGTTGATAATTTACATGCGAGCATTGAGGGCAAGGAAATCCTCAAAGGACTCAGTTTTGAAGTTAAAGCTGGAGAAGTTCACGCGATTATGGGTCCAAATGGCTCTGGGAAAAGCACCCTTTCGCAAGTTTTGGCCGGACGAGAGGTTTATGAAGTAACTCAAGGTTCGGTGACGTACCAAGGTAAAAACCTTTTGGAAATGAGCGTTGAAGAGCGTGCATGGGCAGGCATTTTTCTTTCTTTCCAATATCCCGTTGCCATTCCTGGAATTCGAAACTCTAATTTTTTACGAACTGCTTACAATGCTATTCGTAAAAATAGAAATCTAGAAGAACTCGATGCCATGGATTTTTTGGCACTTCTTAAAGAAAAAGCAAAGTTGGTTGAAATGGATCCTAAACTATTGGATCGTGCCCTCAATGACGGTTTTTCAGGTGGAGAAAAAAAACGAAATGAGATTCTTCAAATGGCTCTTTTGGAACCCACACTTGCAGTCTTAGACGAAACTGATTCCGGTCTAGATATCGATGCACTTAGAGTCATTGCGCAAGGCGTGAATGCCATGAGAAACAAGGAACGTGCCATGATTGTCATTACGCACTATCAAAGGCTCCTAGATTATATCGTGCCAGACTTTGTGCATGTTTTATCAAAAGGAAAAATTATTAAATCCGGCGGAAAAGACCTTGCTCTAGAATTAGAAACCAAAGGATACGGATGGTTGACCAACGTTTCAGAAGGTTCCATACCTCTTCCTATAAATTAAAGCTATGAACTGGATAAGCGCAAATACTATTGAAGAAAGAGTCAAAGATCTCGCAAAGACCGATCCAAAAGGTTTTAACGAGCTTCGAACCAATTATCTTTCAGATGTAAAGTCAACAGAGTGGCCTACCCATAAGGCAGAGCTTTTTCGAAACCTAGATTTAGGTACACTTTATAAAAACACTTTTCGATTCGGAGGTACTAGTCCTAGCGATATTTCTATCGAGACTTATTTGCCAGAGGAATTTAAATCTTACCCCAGACTGGTCTTTGTTGATGGTCTACCTTCACAAACTTTATCAACTCTGGCTCCTACTGATAGTTCTGTCGTCATTGAGCCGCTATCGTATAGTTCCAAAGATGAACTAAAGTCTATACTAAAACAAGCTTCAAGCAGTGATGACAACTACCCAAATGCTTTTTTAAAGCTTAACTCTGCTTGCTTTGACACAGGTGCTCATATTAAAATCAAAAAGAAACAATCGATAGGACCGCTCGTTGTCTTATTTATTGCCACGCCTCATGCAAAAAATCACCTGATCTCTTATAAAAACATACTTACGATAGAACCACATGCAAAGGCTGAGATCATCGAAATTTATTCTGGTAGTCCTGCCAATGCATACCTCACAACAGCCTTTAGCCATATCCATATTCAAGAAAATGCTCACCTCCATCATATTAAACTCCAACTGGAGTCTAACGATGCATTTCACATTGGAGGAACGCTGGTTTTTCAAGATGAAAACAGCTCTTTGAAATCATTTGCTCTAAATACTGGATGTCAAATTAGTCGAACAGATGTGCTCACAACATTGCAGGCATCGGGTAGTCACTGTCTTTTAAATGGACTTTACTATGGTAATCATAGCCAGACCATCGATCAATACACTTCAATTGATCATGCTAAACCCCACGCGAGCTCCACGGAACTCTACAAAGGAATTTTAAGTGATGAAAGCCATGGTGGTTTTACGGGGAAGATCATTGTTAGACCTCATGCACAAAAATCAGACTCTAAGCAAATGTGCAGAAATCTTTTGCTTTCAAAAGGTGCACGTGCCGATGCAATTCCTCAACTTGAAATTTATGCGGATGATGTCAAATGTAGCCACGGAGCGACCATTGGTGAACTTGATGAGGAAGAAATCTTTTATCTTCGATCCAGGGGTTTGGATTCAGAGTCAGCCAGGCATATGTTGATTTCAGCCTTTGCAAATGAAACCTTAGAGCCATTTGATTCCAATCCCCTAAAACGTTTTGTAAATCGACTTTTGGAACAAAAGGTCATGGATCATGGGTAACACAGCAACCAACAGTATAGAATCCATGAGTAAGAATCTACAAAACGTAAAATGCGATTTCCCGATTCTTCAAAAAACATTTCATGGCAAGCGATTAACGTACCTTGACAGTGCTGCATCAACACAAAAACCTAATGCAGTTATCGATTGCATCTCGAACTTTCTTAAAAATGACTACGCCAATATTCATCGAGGAGTTTATGCCCTTAGTCAACGCTCCACAGAACGTTATGAGAAAGCTCGACGGGATGTTGCACAATTCATTCATGCCAAAACTCCAAAGGAAATTGTTTTTTTACGAGGAACTACCGAAGGAATTAACCTAATTGCCAATACGTTTGGTCGGGCTCGTGTCGGCCAAGGAGACGAAGTTTTAATTAGTAGCATGGAACATCACTCCAATATTGTGCCGTGGCAACTTTTATGTCTTGAAAAAAAAGCCCAATTAAAAACCATTCCCATGTTTAAAGATGGCAGCCTTGATCTCAGTAAAATAGAATCTTTGATCTCAAGCAAAACCAAACTTATTTCAATTGTACATGTCTCAAATGCCCTCGGAACAATAAACCCTATTAAAGATATCGTCGAAATTGGTAAAAAACATGACATCCCGGTGATTGTTGATGGCGCTCAGTCGGCAGCCCATTTAGAAGTCAATGTCCAAGAGCTAGGATGTGATTTTTTCATATTTTCAGGTCACAAAGTTTACGGACCAACAGGTATTGGTGCACTGTATGGCCGATACGAACTACTAAAAGAGATGCCACCTTATCAAGGTGGAGGCGAAATGATCGAAAGCGTCAGTTTTGAAAAATCTACATTTAAATTACCTCCTGACCGTTTCGAGGCTGGCACACCCGATATTATGGGAGCTGTAGGACTGTCAGCTGCTATAGAATATATCTCTGAAATTGGCTTTGATACCATAGGCAAACATGAAGCAACTCTTTTAAAATATGCTCACAAACAACTTCAACAAATCAAAGGCTTAGAAATTATTGGAACTGCTCTATCTAAGTCGGGAGTGATTTCCTTCGTCCTCGATGGCATTCATCCTCATGATATCGCGACCATTCTGGATCAAGACGGTATCGCAGTTCGCGCAGGACATCACTGTGCGCAACCTGTCATGGACTATTTTGGTGTCCCAGCGACGACTCGAGCATCGATAGGAATTTACAATAACGAAGAAGATATCGATGCACTTGTGTCTGCTTTGCATCACGTTCAGGAGATTTTTAAATGAACCCAGAAATGAAAGCGCTGTACCAAGAAATGATTCTAGATCATTACAAAAAGCCACGAAACTTTCATGCATTAAACAATCAAACTCATGAAGCTAAAGGCCATAACCCTTTGTGTGGTGATCGTGTAACCGTATATTTGGTCTTAGATGGCAATACGGTCAAAGATATAGGTTTCCAAGGCACAGGTTGTGCTATTTCAACAGCATCGGCGTCCATGATGACGGACTTTATTAAGGGAAAAACCATCGATGAAATTGAACATTTATTTTCAGCATTTCACGATCTCGTGACGCTAGAAAAACCTCTGGCGAATCAAGATAAACTTGGAAAACTCAAAGTATTTGAGGGTGTTCGTGAATTTCCGATGCGAGTCAAATGTGCAACGCTATCTTGGCACACACTGAAGGCAGCCCTAAATGAGAAAGATCAACCCACTAGTACGGAGTAACACGTGTTAAAATTTACCGAACTTGCTAAATCTAAAATTAAAGAATTTATCACTCAAACTGATAAAAAAGACATGTCTCTTCGCGTTTCTGTCACTGGCCGAACACCTACAGGATTTAACTACGCTTTTTCTCTTGAAGACTACGATGCAGAAAGGCCCACAGATCAGTATGTGCGAGAAGGTGGCTTTGCGACGCGCATCGATCCGGAAAGTGCCAAATGGCTTAAAGGTGCTACCATCGACTGGACTACTAAAGATGGCCAAGCAGGATTCTCTGTGGAAAATCCGAACAATCCAGCCCCAGCAGAAACTGAAGCGGAACTCAAAGAGCAAATTGTGGACTATCTTAAAACCATTTTTGACCCTGAAATTCCGGTAAATATCTACGATTTAGGCCTTATTTATAATATTAGTATTGATGATGCCAAAAATGTCACCGTACAAATGACGCTTACTGCACCCAATTGCCCTGCCGCAGAACAACTTCCACTCGATGTTAAAAATAAAGTCAGTTCAGTGCCAGGCGTTCAATCGTCAGAAGTCGAACTCACTTGGGAACCCCCATGGGACAAAGACAAAATGTCTGAAGCCGCTCGCCTACAATTGGGCATGTAAACGAAGAAATTTTCAACCGCGAAACAGAGTCAACTCATCAAATGTTGTAGGGCACTCGTCTCGTACGAAGTCCACGACTTCATCCAGAACCTCAAATTTAAACAACCCTCATTTTTTGAAATAATGAGGTTGATTTATTCTGGCACAGATATCTGGGTGGGTAGCTCTGGTACCAATACAATTTCGATTCTGCGATTTTGTTGCTTGCCTTCAGGGGTATCATTTGAAGCAACAGGCGAAAACATCGAATAACCTGTCGCGGAAAGTTTTGATTCGGGAACACCAAGCTCAGCCAGATATTTTACAATGACTGTTGCACGCGCGGTCGACAGTTCCCAATTTGATGGAAATTTTTTTCGGAGCGTCGGTCCTAATTTCACATTGTCGGTGTGCCCTTCAACCTGAATACGTTTATCGGTGATATCTTTGAGTACCGATGCAATCTTCGCCAACGCCGCCTTACCCTCTTCTTGAATGTTCACACTGCCTGAATCAAAAAGAATTTTATCAATTAGATTGACGGTTAGCCGATCTTTCATCTCAGAAATCTTAATTTTTCCTGAATTTATTTCCTCTTGGAGCGAGCCCACAAGGTTTTCGTAAGTTTTTGTCTTCTCTTGGAGCTCTTGGCTGAGTTCTTCTTTCTTTGAACCCAAAGCTGCCAGTTTCTCGTCGCAAACTTTGTTCGCCGACTGAGATTCAGACAGTTCAGCCTGGCATCGCTTTTCTTGATCCTCAAGACTTGTATACTGTTTTTTCGAAATTCCACAACCCACCATCAATCCAACGATTGCGAAGAAAAATAGCTTTTTCATTAATAAACTCCTTTGTCTCAAATTTTTCAGCAGCATAACGGCCTCAATAAATCATGCAAGGGTTTTTGATATTAAAGCATTCTCGTCGAAAATATATTCCCATATAAATCTCATATGACCGGATCTCAAAGGAGGATTGAATCTATACTCTAAGGGGTCTTTTTTGAGCTTGCTTATTCTTGAGAGACACGCTATAAACTCCACCATAGATTCCGTATTGACTCTTTGTAGACGATGCAGGCCAGGCTTCCTGGCAGGTCCAACTGGATCCAATGATTTCACAATCATCTTTGCTTTTCACCGAGGGTTGCCGGCAGTGCCGGGTATACAGACTCTTGCCGTTGCTTGATGTTCAAGCCTTGGCAACCCTTGTTTAGATTGCGAAGCATAGCCGCGGCTTTTTGCTGTGGCGCTCGCATAGAAAGTAAAAAGATAATGATGAATGATTTTAAACAACTCAATCTTCCTGTCCCTTTAACGCGTGCACTCGATACGATGCACTTTACAACGCCTACACCAATTCAGGCTCAGGCTATTCCCCCCGCTTTAACGGGGCGCGACATTTTAGGAACGGCTCAAACTGGTACGGGTAAAACAGTGGCGTTTAGTATTCCATTGATTACCAACTTACTTAGCAATCCAAGAGCAACAGCACTTATTTTGACGCCCACAAGAGAACTAGCCACACAAATTATGGTCGCTCTCAAACAATTGACCCAAAATAGCTCACTCTATACAGTGCTCTTAATTGGTGGAGAACCTCTCAGAAAACAAATTGGACTGTTAAAGAACCGGCCCCGTATCATTGTTGGAACTCCTGGTCGAATTAACGATCACCTAGAACGTGGAACGCTTATGCTACATAATGTAAATTTTTTGGTGCTCGACGAAACTGACCGTATGCTCGACATGGGATTTTCGGTTCAACTCGATCGTATTGCAAAGTTTCTGACAGGAAAACGTCAAACTTTGATGTTTTCAGCAACTCTACCAAAAAACATCTTAAGAATCGCGGAAAAATATCTCCGTGACCCATTAAGAGTCTCCGTTGGATCGGTGTCTTCACCTGTCGAAAAAATTGAGCAAAAACATCTGGTGGTCTCCGAAAATGAGAAGTACCCAAGTCTTTTAAAAGAGCTTGATGAACGTGAGGGATCCATCATCGTATTTACACGCACCAAGTTTGGTGCGGAAAAGCTAGCAAAAAAGCTTTCGCGGGAAAATCTTAGCGCAGATGCTCTTCACGGAGATTTAAGACAGAATAAGCGAGATCAAGTGGTTAGAGCTTTTCGAAATCAGAGATATCGTATTCTCGTTGCAACAGATATTGCTGCAAGAGGACTAGATATTCCCCATATTGAACATGTCATCAACTATGACTTACCTCAGTGCCCAGATGACTATATTCATCGCATTGGTCGAACAGCGAGAGCCGGCGCAAATGGTTCAGCCATGAGCTTGCTTACTCCATCGGATCGTTCAAAGTGGAATGCAATCTGTAACTTTCTAAACCCTGACAAAAAGAAAAACTCTGAACAAGGGCATCAGAACCGACGTCCAACAACAACGTTTAGAAGAAACAAAAGCCGACCAAGACGACGAAGCCGCCCAGCAGCAGCTTAATAGTAACATAAGCATAGGCCTTTGAACGAACTTAAGCAGTCATGTTTAAAGGCCTATTTGACTTCAACTAATATTTTAGCATCTTCAAGCTTTTTAAGAAGACGATAAACCCCTGGTTCAGAAACATGAGGAGTGGCGTCACAAACATCTTTGAACATAAATTCACCATTCTGTTTGCTAATCCAGGAAATAGTCGTCAAAAGTTCGGCACTCATATCTATCGCCAACTCATTGCCACTTGAAAAGCGCACCATTGCTTTTGTCCTATTTAAGTCAATGGTCACGCCTTTCTCTTTTCGAAATTTGAAATCTTGCCCAGCCACTGAACCATGTGATCTTTCAAATTCATTTATTAGGTCCGATGCTTTCAGAGTACCAATATCGCCCAAAAAAGTTTGAATCAAATCGTTCATCGTTTTTTCTAGTTTCTGTCTTTGATTCAAATGACTGCCAGTCATTCCAAACGCTAACTGCCTCCATTGCTCATGCCTATTTAAACGTTGTCGAATGACACTTGCCATAATTTCGGAAAAAGGAATTTGAGTAAACGTAAAATTTAAAGATAAGGAAGGCTCCACGCCCTCTGTGTCGTGCCACCAACCCCGCGGCAAATACATGGCTGAACCCGGCTTTAAAATCACATTCGTAGATTCCTGTGGCATTTTTTTTGGTAATTCCACAGGCCATCTAGAAACATCATGCCCATTCATACTCACAGCATAACGCCTAAGAGGATATTTTATGGATTTATTTGGCGCAAATCTCCACTTCTTTTTACCCAATATCTGAACAACGAAATTTGCGTTGGCGTCCCAATGCATACCCGCCGCTTTTCCCTTGGGAGAAATATAGACTAAAGACGTCGCTCCAGTAGCTTCAGAAAGTCCCAAATCATGCTCCAACTTTCGTAAAATTTCGCGAACACTGGGAATTACATCATGAACACGGGCAATCCGAAGATTCATTCCAAGATTAAACAATTTCAAAGCATCGTTAGCATTAAGATTTTCGATACGATGATGTTCATCTCTTTTGTCTGGAAGATCTACCTGAGCATTTACGCCTTTACGATTGCAGCTTTTTAAAAACTCCTCAATGTCTTCCAGTTCTGGAATGTTTTCGAGACTTAAAAATCGACTCATCGGCCCATGATTGACTACGGCACGTTCGGGCCAGTAGGATTTCAAAAACTTTTCTTCTCCTACCTTTGGAAAACACTCATCTAAAAAGGACATTATCAAAGGATAGCAGAATTTTATTTTTTCATCGAATTCCGAGAAGATGATTGTTTGTCGCGAGGCCCAATAAGAATACCTCGCCATTGACATATATCTATGAAATGATTTTAGAACCTCTACTCATGGCAAGTCGAAAACAGCGCTCACGTCTTACGAAACGCACCTCTCGAAAGAAAGGTCTACCCCCCGGCAGTCTTTTTTATACTGGAGATAATACCGCTCCAACAACAATCACAAACATTCGGTATAACAAAATGGATATCAAAGAAAGGCATTACGAAAGTGCGAACGACGCAGCACTTCATGTTAAGCCAGAAGAAGTATTGTGGAGTAATTTGATTGGACTCTCAAATACTACTGCTATTCACAGAATTGGAGAGACTTTTAAGCTGAACAACCTTGTTCTCGAAGACATCCTTCATACTTCACAAAGACCTAAAATCGAAGATTTCAAAGACTACACTTATCTAGTCCTGAAAATGGTTTCTATTGACTCCGAAAGTCAAATACAGGTTGAGCAAGTCAGTTTTATTTTGGGCCAACATTACGTTCTTTCGTTCCAAGAGTGGGCCAACGATGTATTTGGGCCTGTTCGAGAGCGACTACGAACAGATCGAGGCCTTATTAGAGAATTGGGCCCTGACTACCTTTTTTATGCACTTATAGATGCGATTGTAGACCACTACTTTGTCGTTCTTGAATCTCTTGACGATCAGCTCGAAACCTTAGAGCAACGCGTTTTAAGCGGAAATAGTGATAACCTTATTGAAGATCTATATCGAACACGTCGAAATATAGTGCTTCTTCGAAAATCTGTGTGGCCACTTCGCGAGCTACTTAGTGCACTAATACGAGATAAACACTCGTTGATTCAAAATGAAACATTGGTCTATTTTCGTGATGTCTATGATCACACGATCCAAGTCATTGATACAATCGATGCTCTTCGAGATATTTCTGCGAGCATTCGCGAAATGCATACAACCGAAATAAGTCTTCGCATGAACAATATCATGAAGGTATTAACCATGATCGCAACCGTTTTCATTCCTATAACCTTCGTTGCGGGAATATACGGGATGAATTTCGAATTCATGCCCGAACTAAAATGGACTCATGGATATCAAATGGTATGGTTTTTATTTGTGAGCATTTCCACCGCGATGTTAATTTTCTTTAGAAAAAATCGTTGGATCTAATCTGCTGATCATATTTATATCGTAAAGATTCAACAAGACAATCTACGGTTCGCCGGATATGTCTTTCCACTGTTTTTTCACTAAACAATTTTCTTGCGCTTGGTCGCATGGCCATTGGGGACACTACCATAATAGCTTTATGAAAAAGCATACTAAATACCGTTTGAACAAACCAGATTGCGTCGGTTTTTGTCAAAGTCATGGCCTCTGATTTTTCAAACACTTTTAATAACATTTCGGCTCCCGGCGGTCCCAAAGTTTCATCTGAAAAGCCAAAGTCTTCCATTTTAAGATATTCAGACGACAATATGATTTTCATATTGTTCAGTATGGACTCTTTTTCTTCAACAAAACATCGAAATACTTGAACGCAAAATATCGTCACATCTATTTGATATTTTGGTGGAATCGTTTGAATTTTTTCAATTAGATTTTGGTAACCATCTTTTAAGACTTCATACATTAAACGTTCTTTTGTTTTAAAATGATAATTGACCGATGCGATATTTACATTTGCAGACGACGAAATCTCTCTAATTGATGTTGCCGAAAATCCTTTTTCTGCAAACAATTTGCGCGCAGCAATGATAATATCTGCACTTGTTTTCTTTTGAGTATGTTTTATCATCTATGCACTGGCTGAACTAGATTTACGGAAACGCCACAAATTAAATATCTTCCTTGTAAAGACATTCCAATCTTCAAGAATCGCATACGCACAGGGCACCCAGGCTAACGTCAGAATCGTCCCACTGGTTAGTCCCCAGGCCATGGCTAATGTCATAGGTATTAAAATGAGATCACTACCACCAATACCGTACGCCGTAGGAAATAAACCTCCGATCGTTGTCAAAGATGTTACAACGACAGCTCGAAGACGAAGACCAGATGCTTGAGCAAGAATCTCATGAAGTTCTAGCTTTCCTTCATCTCGTAGCTCATCAATAAAACTCACCAACACAATACCAGAATTCACAATTATACCGGTTAAACCAATCACGCCCAGGATAGCTAAAAAACTCACCGGTCTATCATGAAAATAAAAGGCAACCGCAAATCCCAAAAGTCCGAGAGGTATGGTCGACATAATAATAATGGGTCTTAAATAAGAGGAAAATAGAAACACTAAAATTCCAAATATGGCTATCAAAGCCAGGACCATAGCATCAGAGAGACTTTCTAATGATTCATTCGTGCTCTCTTGTTCTCCACCAAAGGTTACAGTGATATCAGGATATGCTTTTCTAAGTTTTTCAAATTTTCCTAGTAAAAGACCATTCGCATGAACACTTGTAATTTTACTGGGATCAATATCAGCCAAAACAGCGACTGCTCGCTGAAAATCAAACCGCTTGATTACAGGTGATCCCGAATGTCTTTCAAATTTTGCAAATGACGCGATGGGTATTAAGTTACCAAAAGGATCCATCACATCGATATTTTCTAAATCTCTTAAGTTTTCTCGATTGTTCTCAGCGTATTTTACTCGCAGGTCGAATTTGCGATTATTTAGGTTAATTTCTGTAACCACAGTACCTCCGAGTGCGGTTTGAAGAGCATTTCCAATTGCTGCAACATCGAGTCCCAGGCGAGATACCTTTAGATAATCCAACATCACTCGAATCTCATCATCGCCAATAATTTGATCGGTATGCGGTCGAATAACACCCGGAACTGTTTCAAGAAACTTTGTCAATTCAGCCGTTAAAGACTCCAAGTTTTTTTGGCTATTTGATCGAAATGTTGCGTTCACCGGATCTCCAACGGGAGGTCCGTTGATCTGAGCTTCAAAAGTCAATTCACTGCTTCCCGGTAAATCTATTTTACGAAGTTTAGCTAATGCCTCAACATAATCTAAATCAAACGATGCTTCACGTGTGACATAGATTGTGAGCATGCCCACGTTCTCACTTTCTTTCTCTTTTGGGTCATTCGGGCCGGCCTGAATAATTCCAGCTTGTGATACAATGTTTTTAACGTCTTTTCCCAAGACTTCATAAACTCTCGTCGACAGCTCCGCCGCATATCGATCTGTTTTTTCAACAGGTGTTCCTGGTGGCAGTTCAAAACGCGCGATATAAATTTCAGTCTGTTCTGCCGGAAACAAAATAAATTTATTGACCTTAACGAGCATAAACAAAGACCCTGTAATAAGAAACGTAAAAATCAACAAAACGAAATACCGCTTTCGTATCATGGTACGAATTAATTTTTCAAACATCGTTGTGATCTTTTGAAACCAATCACTTGATTCTATAGGTGCTTGGTCTTGATCATTAATGGTTTTTGTTGTCTTGGCAGCAAATTGGAGTCGAGCCGGCAACAGACAAAAGCTTTCGCATAGACTTAGGCCCAGCGCAAACGAGACAATGATAGGTATAAACTTGATAAACTCTCCCATCACTCCCTTCGTCACTAGCATTGGAAGAAATGCTGCAATTGTTGTAAAGGCTGTACAAGAGATGGGAAGCCAAAATTGATACGCCGATTGTACGGCCGCATTTTGTGGAGAAACTCCTGATTTCACTATTCGCGAAAAATTTTCACTAATCACAACACTGTTATCTACGAGCATCCCAAGTGCAATCACTAACGCAAGAACCGTAATGGCATCTAAATTCATACCCATTGTCATCATTGCACCCAGCGTTCCCAAAACTGCGATAGGTAGTGATAAACTTGCGACAACCCCGACTTTGCCCGGCAAGAAAATAAGTAGGCACACGAAAACAAGAACTAAACCAGTCAGGGCATTAGATTCAAGAACCTGCATACGGTTTTTGACTTTACCAGCCTCGTCATTGTAAATGACGATTGATAAATCTTTTGGCGTTTGTATAAGTGATAGTTGTTTTTGAATATCTTCTACTAATTCAATAGTATCTTCGCCTGCTTTTTTGGTAATCGTTAAAAGAGTTGCAGGAAGTCCATTGATTCGAGTAAGGCGATTGGTATCTTCCATTCCATCTTCGATCAATGCAACATCTTTTAGTTGGATGTTTTTTCCCGAAAAATTAGATCGAATATATACATTGCGAAGCTCTTCAACATTTGACACTTTGCCGTCAAGCTTAATAAGCATTTGCTCTTTCGAAGATTCAAGGTTTCCTGCGGGAATATTGATATTCCTGCGCTTAAGGGCAACATTGACTTCAGAAATACTCACATGCAAAGCATCTAACTTGCGTTGAAGCAATTTCACAGAGAACTCACGTTCTCTGAAGCCGGAGAATCGGACATTGAGTACTTTTTTATTGTCTTCAATCGATTCTTTCATAACGTCTGCAAAGGCATCACGTTTTCGATTTTCATTGGTTCCGATAATAGCCAATTCGATAGCTGGAAATTCTTCCGAGTTAAGCTCCTGGAACCGTGGGGGATCCTTAATATCAGGGGGTAGATCTGTCACACGTTGAATTGCCTTTTGAAGATCATCCATGACCTCACCAACATCAAAGTGATCCATGTCGACGCGAACAGTAATCTTACTCTGACCGGCCTGGCTCACAGATCGTGTGTCTTTTAAACCTCGAACTGTTCGAATTTCATCTTCTAAAGGTTTGGTAACCTGCTCCTCGATCTCTTCGGGCGCAGCCCCTGGATAATTGGTGACAATCGTCGCTGTGGCAAGATCAACGGATGGATACGACTCAGAATTTAGACGCGACAACCCTAGCATTCCAAACGTGACCAAACCCAATGTTAGAATCAACGTAAACTTGTAGTTTTTAACAAAGAAAATGATTAAGTTATTCATGATGAAATCCTGTTGAACGCACATGGTGTTTGTGAAAAAATGGAAAGATAACTTAATAGGGTCTGAAGAATAAGATTTTGATTATCTATCAAAGCCAAATCTGACTGAAGAAGGCGTTCTTGATCCACAATAAAATCACTCAACGAAATTCTTCCTTGATTATATTTTTTTCTAGACTCTTTGATACGTCGCTCCATATTCACGATATTCGTGTTTTGATTTCGGATAGATTCGACGAGTAGCTCAATAGACCCTCGAAGAAACTCATGTTGGGTGATGACTTTTTGTTGAAGTTCAATTTTTTGTTTTTCCAAATTCATGTTCTCAACTTGAATTTTTCTCTCGGATGTCTTCGACTTACCCAACGGAATTTGAACTCCCAACATCACCTGAAATCCTTGCCTCTTTTCGGTCAGACTTTCTCCCAGTGCATCAATGCCAGATGGATCTACTGCACTTGTAAACACCTCCCCCGAAAGCTTTAGATCAGGATCATCATAGAGAAGAGCTTGACGAACTTTGGCATTTCTAAGATTCTCAAGTTCAAAAATCAAGTCGTCGTATTGTGTATATTCCCAAGGTGCTTGTTCATGTTGCTCTACAACTGCGATACACTGATTAATCTGATCTTTAGTTAGTTCTAATGTTGGCGCTTTCAACTTCACTACACTAGACTTTAAGGTCGGCAGTATGGTTTTTAATCGTTTGACTTCCTGTTCTCTTTGAAACTGCCACAAAAGCACCTCCGAAGCGCGCGTTGCGGTCTGAGAACGATAGAGCGAAACAGCAGATAAATCCGTTGCGCGGTTCCTAAAGCGTATCTCGGCTTCACGTTGTTGCTCTTTCGCCAATTGATGCATTTTTCGAGTGAGTTCAATTTTTTGATCAATGGCAATCAAATTCCAATACAGCGATCTCAACTGAATAGAAAAATCGTATTGGCCAATATTTTGATAAATTTCACTTTGTTTAATCTCAGAGGCATAGACACCTTGCTCCAGCATATTTGATCTTCCCAAAAAATTTCTCCAAAGATCAACTTCTAATCCAGCGCGAAGAGTCACAATAGACGGATTTTCAACACCCGATGTTAGCTCAAACTTGCGATTGTCTATGCCAACACTGACTTTTGCAGCAATACCTTTATCAAACTGTTTGAGAAGCCCTGCCTCAAAAATGCTCTGAGGACTTATAACCGGTTGAAAAGAGATAAATGGCTCTTCATGAGTTTCACGATACAATGCACTACCAAAGCCCCTAAGATTAAATTGATCCCGAAACTCACCTTGAGTCGCCTTCGAGTTTTCAACCTCTGATGCCAAGCCTAAAATTTCAGGTGTTTGCGATCTCGAGAAAGCAAGCAGGCCATCTTCCGTCAAAACTAATTCTTGGCTAAAAGCGCTGAAAGCAAAAAGAGATAAGCTTAAACTGCCAAAACACTTGGCTTTAATTAACTTCATTCTTGATAGTGAGTATCTCCTCGATCATAAATAATCAAACATTTCAAACAAACGTTTGATTATTTTCGACGACAGTCCTCCTAGTGACATGTGGGGATCATGGACTTGTCATCACACGAAATTGTCTCATCATCATATGGAGTTATTGCGGTGTTGCAATCAACTATATTTTGCAAACCCTTGAATTTACTTGATCCAAATTGGTACTATATTTGCTATATATTATCTCTATGAGTTATCCGTCGTATCCCAAACAAAACGTCTTACTTGTAGTTGCTAGTGTGAGCATTATGTTCTTGGCAAGCTCTTGTGGGTATCAAGAACTTATTAGCCCAGCCAAAATCACTATCGCTAGAGTCACGGCAAAGCAAACTGAAACCACACTTACCAGCCTTTCGCTGGTCGATTGTCTAAATCACGATATTACTGTGCCCGTGGGGTATAAAATAGTGGCGTGCATTGACATGGAAAATGTCTATTATCCATTCCCTGGTTTTAATGTAGCCGATCTCGACAAATCTGAAAAACACAAAATGATCGCTAGAGCCACTGACGGCATAGTTTGGGAGTCTCAAGCAGTTCAAGATATTTCAACCAATATTCCTAATCTTTACGCGTCGGGTTGGGCAAAGACATTTATTCCACCTGACCAGACACCGCCTACCTATTATTTTCCTCCGTCGACCATAGGCAATTCTCAAAATACAAGGTATTTCGTATGGAGCTTCCAAGACCCTACTTATCCTTTTGATTTTTCGATTAGTGCTCAAGGGTGGTATGTCATTGGTCTCATGAACAGTAACTTTAGATTGGTATATCAGAGCCCAATACTGCCAGAAGTTGTTTTCATGTTTCTTCAACGAGTTTGTTCTGAAACACATTTAAATGACTGGACAAATGGATTGGTACAAATCCGAAACGATCTTGCAACTCTTGATTTAGCAATTTACTGGTTTTGGCTAGAACACGGCTACTTCCAAGATGACCCATTTGGGCATTTATCCGAAGAAGACCGATTACACATCGAATCGCTACTCTCTGATCGCAATGAACTGATCACAGCGTCCTCAGAAATCAAAGACAATCTCAAGGAATGCAGCAGTGATGTTGGATCCTCCTAATATGACGATTAGAAAAATTATCTTGTACTTGTGATAATTTCCAACCACAAACCAATTTGAGAGGGTAGTTTTGGAATTTTTAAAGCCCACTGTTTCATGAAAAAACAGTGGGCAATTGAGAGGTCTGCCTCTCTAAAATTTATCGTTTAAGTCTTACGCTTTTGGCGCAGGGACCTTTTTTCCCCTCACCAATTTCAAACTCAACCTGATCATTTTCCTGAAAAACGGTACCATCGGTATCCGAAGTGTGGAAAAAAAGATCATTTCCGCCTGAATGTTTAATAAAACCAAAACCTTTGTCTGTATTAAAAAATTTTACGCTGCCGTTAGCCACTTACTTGCTCCTTTTTAAACAACGACTATCAAACTTTTTGATAAATCGTACAATCTTCTTTTGAATGATTGATTTTGAGAATTCAAATGATTACTCATATGAACAATTAATTTTGATGCTTTATCATAGTTAAAATTCAACTCAAAGCCAATTTTTCTCTCAGTTTTTTTCGCACTCGTCGATCAATAAAGCTAATATTTTGTTCATAGATCGAACGATTCTGTTTGGGCGTATGCCCCTTTAGCCATTGAAACCGAATAGGTAACTTATCGATTTGTTTAAAGAATTGCCGATAAAGTTCGGCGTTTTTTAAGGATTCCTGGGTTCTTCTGCTTTTAAAGTCGTTTTCTTCAAGCTTATTTCTTCGCTCTGGCAAATTCACAACCGTCTGGCAGTCTGTAAAAATGAGAATCGATGTTAAGTTTGTTGAATCAAGATGATATTTTAAAATTTGGTCGAGAGTCCATAAAATACCCATGATTTCTGCGCAGATATTATTTTGAGCTTCAAAACTTTTAGTACGAATAAACGCAGCATCAAAATTGCAAGCCGCATGATGATCTTCGTTAAAATACATCAGAAATCCAGCAACACCAAGACGATCCTTATGACTATAACTCGCGTCACAATAGACCTTTAGATTGGAGCTTTTCATTTTTGCGGGTGCTATCGTGGTCATTTTTTGTGACTCTACACGAAATTACTCCTATTTTTTAATAGATTCGATACCATTTACAAATGCCTGTTTGCATTTTGTGCCACTCTAATCATACAAAGCCCATTGCAACAAACACAAGTAAACATTACTTGTGTTGCAGTGTATGCAACTTGATTTTTTTAGATCCTTTTGAACGTCTTTTGCCTGACGAGGAACTTGCTCGATACAAAGAACATCAAAACTCTTCTGACGATCAAAACTACCGCAAATTTCTATCGCCTCTAGTAGATGAGCTCATACCAAAACTTGATCCTGGCAGCCAAGGTCTCGACTTTGGATCCGGCCCCGGACCGGCCGTACCAGCAATGTTTACTGAAAAAGGATTCACCATGACTACGTTTGATCCATTTTTTTCAAACTTTAAAGAACGCCTTCAAAAATGCTATGACTTTGTCACGTGCACAGAAACAGCTGAACATTGGTTCAAACCACAAGCAGAGTTAACCCTTATCAATACGCTATTAAAACGTAATAGCTGGCTTGGAATGATGACTTGCCTCTTTGACGATCAAGACCAGTTTAAAAACTCGCACTATCACAGAGATCCAACACATGTCTGTTTCTATAGTTCTAAAACTTGTCATTGGGTTGCAAAGCTCTTTTCATGGAAGATCTATTTTCCACGGAAAAACGTTGTTCTTTTTCAAAAAATCTAAAAACAGCTCTTCTAAACATTGGTCTTTCTAAGTCTCATCCCTTTTGGTACTAAAATCAGTTTTATTGCTTCAAAGATAAGGTGAGTCATAAGAGCCATGGCAGCCGCCGGAATAGCACCCATAAGAACAAGTTTTGAGTCGTTAAGTGCCAAACCCGTTACAATAGGAACACCATAACCTCCTGCACCAATTAACGCAGCAAGTGTCGCTGTCCCAATACAAATAATCGTAGATGTTTTAATACCCATCAAAATCTGTGAACTCGTCATCGGGAGGTAAATCAAATAGAGGCGGCGCATAAACGTTAGGCCCAGCGTTTTAGCACTATCACGGTAACTTTGAGAAACGCTACGCAAAGCTTCATACGTACTCAGTACTATCGGCAATAGGGCGTATAAGAATAGAGCGATCAAAGCCGGTAGAGTGCCTATTCCAAACAATGGAATCAAAAAACAAAGCAATGCAAGCGACGGTATCGTTTGGAATAAACCGACCACTATCATAATAAGCTGTCCAAACAATCGATGTCGATCCGCAAAGATGCCAAGAGGAACGCCAACAATAATAGCAATTCCCAATGAAACAATGACGAGAAATAAATGTTCTTTGGTATTTTTAATAAGACCTCGAACACCACTACTAAACGATGAGTCCACCTTGCTCGAACGGTCCAAATAGGACGAAGCTATGGAAGAAAATGACTCTTTATCAATCTCTGCCTTTGCGTTAAGCATCTGCATTTGCGATTCATCGATTGAATTTCCAAGCTCCTGAATCGACGCCCACTCTTTCGGACGATCCTTGGCGAAAGAAGCTTTAGAAAGTATCACTGCCTAAAAAAAAAAAAAAAACTGCTGGTCATCTA
>JAGRAY010000030.1 GCA_020434375.1 Bdellovibrionales bacterium
CATTTATTTTCATAAAACCTCCTTAGGGTGGCAATATAATAAGTTTAGGACCATTCCTTTTATACATTAGACGCCCCAAACCCCAAAAAGGTTCAAAAATTATTATCTAAGCGCAGGGCTCAAATCGCGATAGGTAGGTTACAACATCTTCTGTGTCAGATAATATGGGACCTTCAATTGTATCGCGTCCAAATGGATCTTTTTTTACAGACGAAATGCTCTCAAGCGCCTCCGTATTAAAAAACTGATAAGTGTCTTTTTTGTTGGGTTTAGGTCTAAACGGGATAATTGTGAGAGTATGGGAATCTTTTAAAGACCGAAAAATTTTTTGTGCAGATTCTGAGAAGTCTGGTGGCGGAACACCGTCGTTGTAAAGGTATTCGTAGTTAATGGGAGTTCGATGCCCTCCATCGGTTATCAATACCAAAACCTGCAATACACCTTTTTTTTGAGCGACTGACTTAGTCTTCAAATTTGATTTTAGTAGTTCGGCTAAACGGCCAAATCCCGCTGTACTTTCGGAGTCAGGAGAAAAAACTGACATAAGATTTTCCAGCAAATTTTTATTCTTCGAGTCTATATTGATTTCGCTTTCGATTTTTTCCAATGCATCTAACTCCTTTTCGAGATCATCGAAAGAATTTTGAAGCAAAAGCGGGTCATTTTTGTAAACACTGGCAGCAAAAGCGACGGCACTAACTTTTACACCAGATAGTGTACTATTCTCGTTGTCAAACAGAGATTTTCCAATATCGCGTGCGAGCATTAGGTATTGATCACCTTGTGAACTCTTGGACACATCAACAGCGATCCACACCTCAAAATTACAGTTCGCATTGCTGGTAAATGCAATGAACATCAACAAAAAAACAACTAGACTTTTTATATGCATAAGAACCCCCCGATTCAGAGTTAGCATAGTCAAAATGGATCTAAAATGCAAAAATATATCTAACCTATTGTAATATCAACGTTTGTTTGTAGGTTGCGTGGTGGGGTTTGAGGATTACGAACGTTGTGGTGGGTTTGTAGCCTTGGGCTTCGATGGTAATAATGTATTTGCCGGGCTCGAGTTCATCCTCGAAGAAGGTCTGGTTGGGGCGCACCATGCGTTCTCCCATGGCAGGGTTTTCTACTGTGATCTGAAACGGCTCAACGGCTACGCCTTGACGATTGGTCACACGTATTTCGACTTGAACAAAGGGGTAGCTTTGTAAGCCCGTTTCCTGAGGAATACTGGGAACTTGTTTTGCTGCGCAGGCCATGATGAATAAAAGACAAAGTGAGCCAAAGAACTTCAACATTTGCATATCGATAAGCTTACCGCATGCACCTAAGAGTTGAAACTTGTTTTAATTTGAATACAGTAAAGTCATGGCCCAACCCAAATACAATGCTACCGTTGTTGAACGAAACACTTTATCCCAAGATCTCATGATTCTAAAAGTGAAATTGGACGATCCATCGTTTTCGTTTTTGCCAGGACAGTACACGGTTTTGGGTCTTTTGCCCGATGCAGAATCTGTTGTGCCTCAAAAAAGCGAGGTAACACCTTTAGTAGATTCGCCAAAAAAAATGATTATGCGAGCCTATTCAATTGCATCATCCAGTTCAACCGAGGAACACCTCGAATTTTACCTGTCTTTGGTGCCAAATGGAACGCTGACGCCGCGTCTGTTTGCTCTCAAAGAAGGCGATCGCCTCTATGTTTCACCAAAAGCGGTGGGGCTTTTTACGCTTGAGCGCATTCCACGGGATGCCCATGCGATTTTAGTTGGCACGGGGACAGGCCTCGCGCCTTATATGAGCATTCTTCGAAGCCAGTTGGTTTGTGGAGGTGATCGAAAATTTGCCGTGCTTCATGGTGCGCGGCACTCATGGGATTTAGGCTACCGCGCGCAGCTTGAAGCCATGGCTCAAAATTGTAAAAACTTTTTTTATTTTCCGGCAATCTCAAGGCCCAAAGAAGACCCATCCTGGAGCGGTCTTTGTGGATATCTGCAAGATGTTTTGGTTTCAGGCGTGCTCGAAGAGCAAGCAGGGTTACCATTAGACCCCACCAAGGTTCACGTGTTCCTATGCGGCAACCCCGGAATGATTCAAGCTGCTAAAGAGCTTCTTGAAAAGCGAGGCTACACGCCCGATAAGGGGCGCGTTTCAGGCACGCTTCATACTGAAGAATACTGGTAGACGCTCACACTATTGCAATAAATATCGTTTGTGCTAATAGCCCCAGCCAAAGGGGAGAAGGCAAATGCGTTTGGGTTGTTGCTATGTACTGATATTTTTTTGTATCGTTTTTTATACATCAGTTGGTTGTGCAAAGGTTTGTATGAGTCGCGCGCGTGCTCAGGGGAATGACCCTAAGGCGTCTTTAAATGACTTAAGTTATTTTGGCCAAAATCCCTGGAACGTGCCTGAAGTCATTGCTAATCAAATTCTAGTAGATCTCGAATTTCAAGTTCAGTATTTCGATGAAAGTATCGAAAATTTTATTGTCTACTATTTGGTGAAGTATCTTAAAAATTGGCCTTACACGTTGAATCAATCTTTAAACGACTCTCTAGATTCTACGTGCGAGATTTACCACAGGGCAAGAGAGCATCGACCGATGATTGATAATCTGTTGAGTGCAAATGAAGTTCCAAAGGTCTTCGGAATTTTACCAGCTGTAGAATCGGCCTTTGATAAATCACGAATTAACCAAGAGACCGACGCGGGAGGTTTGTGGCAGTTTACACCTGATACCGCAAGCTTGGTGGATCTTAGAAATCCTCTAGATGCTGTGGAGTCCACACAAAAAATAGTAAGATTGTTTAAAGAAAACTACCAATTATTGCGTTCTTGGAAGTACGTGCTTCTGGCTCACAATATGCCGCCTTCGAATCTAAGAACCTATGCTGAACAAAATTACCCATTCCAAGAGGTGTTGAATGAAATTCCGAGTGAAACGCAATGCCTCTATAAGCGTTTCGTAGCTCTTACGTACGTATTTTATGTTATTGATCAGAATCCAAATAAATACTGTCCAGCCTAAAGTTCTAGGGGTTAGCAATGAGACCGCAAACGACCCTTCGTTTGGCGCCGGTGGCTTTGGGCTCGTTATTGGGTTGATTTCGAAGCGTCTGAATCGCCAGCAATGCAAATGAAGAGGCTTCAACATGGTCACATGGAATACCCCATTCGTCAGAAGTTTTAACATCGAGTTTTGGTAGACCTTCTTTAAACAGATGCATCAAGAAACTATTTTTTGCGCCGCCCCCGCACACAATCAGCCCCTTGGGTCGGAATTTTGTCAACACATGGCGGTCGTAGGCATCAATCGTAATATCGACGGTCGCGACTGACGCTGTATGAAGTGCATCTTCCAAGCTGATGGACAGCAGGCTCTTCTTCCATTTTCTCAAATAGTTTTCACCAAGGAGTTCCCAACCTGTAGATTTTGGAGGCTTTTTTAAAAAATAAGGATGATCCAAGAGTCGCTTATAGAGTTCTTTGTGAAAAGACCCTTTCTTGGCCAAAAGTCCGTTTCGATCGTAATGAAGTTTACCTTTTGAATGCCATCTGGTGATCGTATCCAGCCAAATATTGCCAGGCCCGGTATCGAAAGCTAGGGCGACTTCATTATTTTTTAGCACCGTAATATTGCCAATGCCCCCCATGTTTTGAACCATCGTACAGGTATTTTTACTGTCAAATAGAAAGCGATGTGCGTGTGGTGCCAGAGGCGCTCCCTCTCCGCCAGCCGCAAGGTCCGCTGATCTAAAATTTCCTACCACGCGAATGCCCGTTCGAATGGCCAGCCTTGAAAGATCCGCCGCTTGAATGGTCATGTTGAGCTTGATTCCAAATTGAGAAACTTTGCGAGGGGCATGAAATAAAGTTTGACCATGTACACCCACCACATCAACTTTTTCAGTGCTCACTTTTTCTTTTTTTAGCATTTTGAGGATCAACTTTGCGGTTATCTCAGACCAAAGTGCACCAAAGTAGGCAGCGTCAATCATTGAATCATCTTCAATGATTTCCCGGATCCTGGCTCTAAGAGATGGGCTGTACGCTTGATAGCTATTTGAAAGAATTTGAGTTCGAAGGCTCTCCTGTGTTTGCTGTACAGAAATCAAGGCAGCGTCGATGCCATCCATAGATGTTCCAGACATCACGCCCACTGCTAGCCATTTTTTCATGTAATAAATTCCAGGGTAGGTCCTATGGTAAATTCAAAATGATTTGATGTTTCCAAAAGTTCTCCATCCATCATGAGTCGCAAGGGTTTTAAGGTATCAACGTGCATTGTTCTAAAGGGAATTTGTAAAAAGTCACGCCCATTTGATTTTTTACCCATAAAAAGAGGAACTATTTTCTTAACCATGCCCAATGAAGATCCACTCAAAATAAAAGCACCCAGCTGCTCAAGGTTTTGTTGTGCATCTGGGAAAAAATGAAAACCAAATCCAATATGAGAAATGCATGCGGCGCTTACCGTTCTATATTTTTCACTTTTAAGTGGTACGCCATCGACAACGACGCTTGCCAAAAAATGTGAAAACATCGTTTCCTGATGCCGAGTATTCATGATGTTTTGCGCGGTTTGCATGGTAATCATACGAATAGCTCGAAGAGGATTCGGATCAGGTTTTCGAGCGTATTGCTCTATAAACTTTGAAAATCCACCGATTGCTCCGATAAAGCCATAAGTCGAGTTGATTCTAAGCAAGATCAGTTGCCTTGTGGCAGTGATACCTCGTTCGTTTAATAGGTCCTTAAAAACAGCGTTTTTCTTTTTCTTTGGCCAAAGACTTTTAAACGCTACGTTCATGGTTCCCGCCGGAACAATCATCAATTTTGGTAAAGGTTGGTCTTGCCAGATATTAATAAGGCTGTTGATAGTATGATGCAGGGTTCCGTCTCCACCGCAAACCAAAAGCTTAGATGCTTCTTTTTCTTTGATTAATTTCAAAAATTGATGCGTAGATTTCAATGAATCTGATTTAAAAAGATCTGTTGATTTTCCCAATGCTTTTTCAAGATGATCAAGAAGTTTCGGATTTTTTCTAAATTTTCTCGCATGTCTATTGGCAATACAAAACATGATGGTTTATGCTAAACTAACCCTGTGAGTGAAAATACAATCCCGAACACAGATCTTCGTAAATTACTAAGCCAAAAAAAACCTTCAGTCACCAGAATACCTTGTCTTGTCATTTTTGGCTCTGATCATATCGAAAAAATTCATCCCCTTCATTATCCTGTCGAAAAGAACTCTATCGTGATTGGAAGAGGACAGCAATCGGATATTATTTTGTCCCAAGAGGGCGTGTCTCGTCAACATGCTAGAATCGATAAACACGAAAATTCATATATTATTGTGGATCTTCACAGTCTCAATGGGACTTTGCTCAATAATGAGCCCATATCTCAAGCTATCTTAAAAGAAGGAGATAAAGTAGGCATTGGAGAAGCCACTTTTAGGTTTTGCTTATTGAGTGAATTTCAAATTGAGTTTGAAGAAGTTCATAAAACCAAAGTAGTCAACGATCATCTCACGAATATTGCTACCAAGCCTTTTTTCTTGGAAATGTTAAGAAAAGAAACCAGTTTTGCATTTCGCCAAAATCAGCCTCTGTCTTGTATCATACTAGACATCGATCACCTTCATACCATCAATGAAGAATACGGAGATGCGGCTGGCGATTTGGTTCTTCAAGAGGTTGCTTCATTTCTCAATGAAGGTCTTAGGTCTTACGATGTTCTTTGTCGTTATGGTGGCGAGGAGTTTGCCATTCTTTTAAGAGGCACAGCTCTTGACAATGCTATGGTGTTTTGTGAACGTATTCGTAAAAGAATCGAACTTTTAAAAATTCCATTTGAAGGTAGAGAGATTAATATCACATTGAGCTTGGGCATTTCGAGTCTCAACCCTGATTATATTCAAGACTCGATGGACCTTCTTCGAGAGGCTGATCGTCACCTCCAAACCGCCAAAAAACACGGCGGCAACCAAGTCTGCTCCCAGCGCTCGAAGCTTTAGGGCATCTCTAAAAACTCGACTATGAAAAGATATAGTAGAGAAAATATTATAAATTTTGGAAGTTGCCTACTGGCTCCGTCGCTATGCTCCAAGTCGCCATACGGCAACCTTACAAAATTTAAGCAGAATCAACCAAAACTTAAAATACTATAACGTTTTCGTTTGAGATGTTTTGACACAAGAAGACTTTGGGGAGGTGCCCCTTAGTGAATTTATTGAAAGAATCTAAGCCGACAGTTTAAAAACAGGCCCATCTTGGCATAATAATTGACCTTTTGAGTTTAAGTCGGGGAAGTTGGTGACGCAGCTCAAGCATACCCCAATTCCGCAACCCATTTTAGTTTCGAGTGAGACCTCGCTGGCAATGCCACGTTCTTTGGCTTCATTTACAACGGCTTCCATCATTTTTGTGGGGCCACAAGTTAAAACACGGGTTGGTTTAAAGTCTTTCCATATATTTTCAATGCGAGTTAACACATTGCCAGTTGGATATTGTCTTGATGGTTCATCCGTGGTGATCAAAGGTTTATAATCTTGCCATTTTGCCGCGATTTTTGCCTGATCTTCGTTTCTAAATCCAAAAATAAACTTAGCATTTGTTTTATTTTTTAGATTCCTTGCCCATAGGAGAAACGGCGCGACACCTATTCCACCTGCCATGACTACGTATCGGTCATGGGTTTTTGGCAAAGAAAATGCGTTGCCAAGCGGGCCCAAAATCGAAATAGCTTGATCCTTTTCAAGTTCGCAAAGTGCCTTGGTACCTTTGCCGACCACGGCATACAATATTGTCAGCAAATGCCCGGATGACGATTTTTCAAAATCCATGATCGCCATGGGCCTTCGAAGAAGAATGCTAGGTTCATGCATGGCTGAAAGCATCACAAAATTACCTGGTTTTGGAATGGGAAAGTCTAATGGAACTCGCACCAATAAAACTTGATAATTGCCGCCAGCCGAAACATTGCTATCTATGATACCTAACCATTCTTTTTTCATGATTTTCTTTTAAGAGTCACTCGCATCAAAATGGCATCCTCGCTGGTGTCTGAATAATAGTTGGGCCGTCGCATATACGGCTTGTATCCAAATTTTTGATAAAGTGCCAGTGCAGGCTTATTACTCTCGCGAACTTCAAGAAAGCTATACTTTCGGCCATGTTTTAAGGCCAGGCTATGAATGTGCGTCATCATAAAAGCAGCAAGTCCCTTTTGCTGACGATCAGGATCCACGGCAATATTCAAAATTTGAAGTTCGTCTGCGACTTCGCAAAAAATAACGTATCCCAAAACATCGTTGGCTGAGTTTAGCATCATAAGAGCTTGTAGGATACTCGACTTTAGAACATCTAAAAAAGCCTCTTTTGACCAGGGCATAGTAAAACACCGCTTTTCTATCGCGTATACTAAGTCTATAAATTCTTTTTTTAAGGGAAGAAGGCGAAAATCCATTAATTTTGGCTTGGCAGGGGCAACAAGCTTATTTCGCTTCTTCTCGTTTGAATGTCGATCCATTGTTTAAATTCCATTTGAAGCCGCTCCTTTTTAAGATCGGCCCTTACGACACTTTCAATATCTGATAACGGTTTAGAAAGGAATCTGTCTATTCGATGTTTTTGATAATGGTCTGAAATATCTGAAGGCAATAGAGTGACTCGAAAACCCAACTGCTTTTCGTAAAAAGTATCTAGGCGAAGTTTTCGGGTGGCAACCTGTTCCACATCAGTTTTACCAATACCATGGTTTTTAAAAAATTCTGTTTTGGATTTTTTTTCTGTCAGCATGATCTTTGAAATCAACTCATCTAGATCTTTTTGAGGAATCGCAAGTGAGGTCTGAATATTGGTCATGTAGTCTTGGATCATCCAATCAGTAAGAATATAGTCTCGTGCCCGAATAAGTGCGTCTTTTTTCACCAATGCCGCAATATCGGTTGGTAGGGACTCTTTTTGAAGAATAAATTGTACGATATTTTGAACCCTAAGGTCTCTGAGCGTAACCACGTGTGACCCGATCACCCCTACTGTCTGGTCTATTATAGGGGCTCGCGTCGCCCCCTCCATGGGCAAAGCCCACGGAGCCTCCCCCTCAGCGGCTTCGCCTTGTGGGTGGATGACGTTTCCGTTGGGTGAAGTCGGGGACTTTGTTCCCGACGAGGGCTCTGCGCCACTTGTGGTGCGGACCCTGTGCGATTGTCCCTCCCGCTCAGCGGCTTCGCCTATGGGGTGGATGACGGTTTCATGGGGCGTCGTTTGAGAATCTGTTGCTTTGAAAAGTGAGCTAACGATTGTATGTTTACGAAAATTTAATGGCGTTTTTTGGGTATTTGCTTGAGTTGTAAAAGAAAAAAAGACGATACAACTAAGTGTCTGACTTAGTTTCTTTCTGAAAGGCTTTCTCTCGATGATCTTTCCCATTAAAAGATATAATTTTTTCTTTGCCCGAAAATACTGTAAGCAAGTTGACAGGTCTTTTCCATATTTCGAATATATTCTTTAGTGTATCTTTTGCCCAATCAATTTTTAAATCAACTCCCTCATGGGTATGTTTTAAAAGCAACTCCGAACGATTTTCAAAATTGGCGTCTTCTACAACAATAATTGGCCTGCCCATATTGGTCAAAGCATGGAGCAAGCCTTGTTTAATTTTGTGAAACTCTCTTGAAAAAATTTCATAATTTTTAGATTTTGGATTGTAGCCAAAAGTAAAAAGTTTATGATCAATACAAAATTCGGGCGTTAAAAACTCATCCAAAAACATGAGGTCGTTATATACGCGGCGCACCTCAAATATTTTCTTTCGTCCTAAACCTAACTTTTTATCCCACTGTCTTTTTTCTCTCAGATCTAAGCAGTCTTCATACTCTGCGCCAAATTTTCCTTTGTTCCAACGTTCTTCTATATCTCTAAATAGCTCAATGCCTAATTTGTATGGGTTGAGTCTGCCTGGCGAGGTAAACAAAGTTCCCGAATGGTGATCTGCATAGTCGATGACCTCAGAATCCTTAAGAATTTTCTGGGTCATCATGGTTGAATGCCAATAACTTGCCCAACCCTCATTCATTATTTTAGTTTGACCTTGCGGTAAAAAATAATAGGCTTCTTCACGAATAATCGAAAGAATATCGCGTTGCCATTTGTTAAGACTTCCGTATTCTATCAAGAACCCCATCACATCTTTGGTTGATTGCTGAGGGAATTTCATGCTTTCTTTTTGCTTTTTTATTGCCTTTTGCCTCTGCTCCTCTAAAAATTCGGGAGGATTGATATATGAATCCATATAGTCTTTACTTTTCAGTTTTGAAACGGTATGACGTGTCTCTCCCCAATCATCGTTATCATTTTGATTCTCAAGTAATGACGGAGCTCTTTGAAGTTCGGGTTGATTCGTCGTAAATTCTCCATGTGGATCGATCATTGTTTCGAGTGACTTACATGTATCGATAAATGACTCCACGACGTCAAAGCCGTAACGATCAACATAGCGGCGTATTCGTGTGCCATGGTTTGCCATTTCGTCCATCATTTTTCGGTTCGTATTTGCAAACCAGGCGTTGTTTTTGAAGAAATCACAATGCCCATACACATGGGCCATAACTAATTTTTGGTCCACCAGAGGGTTCGATTTCATTAAGTAGGCGTAACAAGGGTCGGTATTAATTACCATTTCATAAATTTTTGATAACCCGTATTCATAACCTTTTGCAAGCTGCTCGTATTCCATGCCAAATGACCAATGGGGATATCTGGTTGGAAAGCCTCCATAGGCAGCTACTTGGTTGAGTTCGTCAAATTCAAGGACCTCGAAAATAGTTTGAAAAAAATCTAAACCATAATCTCTTGCATAGGCTTCAATCTCTTCCTTTGCCTTGACAAGCTCAATAGATAGGTCAGCCACTACTTTCCTTTTCCTAGAAATGTTTTTATCGAATCAAAAATCGCTTCTTTATTGTCTATCTTTGAAGTGATCAGATTGTCGATACCATCCATATTGACTTTTAGATCTTTAAGAAATTGCCCTGAACCATATTGCGATTCTACCTGTCCGTAACAAAATAAATTTATGCTTTTTAGCATATGATCCTTTAAGAGTTTGAAGCAAAGTTCTGTGTCTTCGCCCGACCAATTATCACCGTCTGAAAAATGGAACACATAGATATTCCATTCCGACGGAATGTAATCTTCATGAATCATTTTGTTTGCCAATTTATAGGCCGACGAAATAATCGTGCCGCCCGATTCTCTCGTATGATAAAACGTTTCACTGTCAACCTCTCGAGCTGCAGCATCATGAATAATGTAACGAGATTCAATGCCTTTGTATTGGCTTTTCAGCCACGTATCAATCCAAAAACTTTCGGTTCGAACAATTTCTTTTTGATCGTTTCCCATCGATCCTGAAACGTCCATTATGTAAATAATGACAGCATTCGCAGCAGGCTGTGGCACTAATTTCCATGATCGATATCGACGATCTTCTCGAAACGGTATGATTACCGGGTTGTCAGGATCGTAGGTTCCGGTAGCAATTTGTCGTTTTAAAGCTTCTCGAAAAGTACGTTTAAAATGCCGAAGTGATTCAGGGCCTGATCGATGAATGCCTGAAAATTTTTCTTTGGCGGAAGCAATATTTCGTTTCTGTCCTTTAGGTTCAATATTGGGAAGTTCCAATTCTTCGGCGAGAATTTTGGCAAGTTCGTCAAGCGTGACATCTACTTCAAGAAAATGTTGTCCTGGTGCATTGCCCCCTTGACCTTGACCTTCGTCTCCTTCGCCAGGTCCTATTGGAGTGCCTTCGTCACCTTCACCTTGACCAACGCCTTTATTTTGATTTGGGTCATGTACAAAATGAGGAATATCAATTCTAGGAATTGGAATGGAAACTAGGTCTTTACCTTTTTTTCCGATCATTTCCCCGGACGACATGTACTTTCGCAAATCTTGCTTGATTTTACCCCGCACGATTTGCTTAAAGCGATTGTAGTCTTGTTCTATTTTTAGCGCCATTAAGGATTTTTACTTCTCAGACTTAATGTCTCCTCTGGCAAAAATCGAAGCAACGTAATTTAAAACGTCAGTCGCACTTTCTTCGTTGTAGCCATAGTTATTGATCAACCGACGCTTCACGATATCAATTTTCTCTTGAGTATCTTTATCGACCACCGAAGACACAAGGCTCGTAAGCTTAATGGAGTCCTTTTGATCCTCAAAAAGCTTGAGTTCCAAAGCCTTGCTCAGGCGTTCATTCGTTTTGTAGTTAAATGTTTTTCCTTCAATGGCAAGTGCGCCAATATAGTTCATGATCTCCCGACGAAAATCGTCTTTTCGACTTTCTGGAATATCGATTTTATCTTCGATGGAACGCATTAGGCGTTCATCAGGTTCGTCCATGGTGCCGGTATATTTGTTTCGAACCTTCTCTTTTTGAGTATAGGCTTTGACATTATCAATATAGTTTGCACAAAGTTTTGACAAGGCATCTTCGTCTGCACTAATCGCTCTTTGAACTTCCGTTTTAACAATATCTTCGTATTCTTGTTTAACCAATGTGATGAGCTCTCTATACCGTTTTTTAAGATCTTCGTTAGAAAGCAATGAATGATGCTTTAGACCACTTTCCAGTTCGTTAAGAACCATGAATGGATTAATAGATGTTCTGGCGTGCACATCAACCAACGCGTTGGATATTTTGTCTTGAATGTATCGAGGTGAAATACCTTCCATTCCCTCTCGCTGAGTCTCTTTACGAAGTTCTCGAACATTTTCCTCAGTAAATCCAGGAAGTGATCGACCATCGTAGAGTTTTAGTTTTTGCATGAGAGTGAGGCTGGCTTTTTTAGGTTCTTCGAGTCGTGTAAGAACGGCCCACATGGCTGCCATATGAAGTGTATGCGGCGCAATATGTCTGTCAGCCACTTTTTCTTTATTAAAATCTTTTTCGTAAATTTTAACTTCTTCGTTAAGTTTTGTAATGTAAGGCACGTCGATCTTAATTGTACGATCTCTCAACGCTTCCATAAATTCATTGTTTTGAAGTTTACGATATTCGGGCTCGTTTGTGTGCCCAATAATGACTTCATCGATATCGGTTTGGGGAAATTTTTTAGGTTTAATTTTATGTTCTTGAGACGCACCTAAAAGATCATATAAAAATGCCACATCGAGTTTGAGAACTTCTACAAATTCAATAATTCCACGATTGGCAATATTAAACTCGCCATCGAAATTAAAGGCTCGTGGATCTGAATCCGAGCCATATTTGGCAATGAGCCGATAGTTGATATCACCCGTGAGTTCTGTTGAGTCCTGATTTTTTTCGTCTTTTGGCTGAAATGTGCCAATACCAATTCGGTCTTTTTCTGATAGAATCAATCGCTTAACCACCACGTGCTCAACCACTTTGGTCCAATCGCCTTTATAGTGTTCCATGAGCTCTCTGTAAATAAGCCTCGAAGCAGGACACAAATCACCCTTAATAGTAATTTTTCTGCCATTCTTATTTTTCTTGCCGAGCGTTTCAATAATCTCTTCGCGAAATTCTGGTGGAATTAAAAGTAGAGGCTCTGAATGCATAGGGTCGGCGAAGCGTTCCCCGTTAATCATATCCATAACAGCAGGGTCAACGGGTTGGCCTTTGGCACTCGCAGTCCATGAAAATGTATAAAGAGCACCTTCTGGTGTTCGTGAGTAAGCTTCCAAACCTTTTTTAAGCATTCGAGCAATCGTTGATTTAGACGAACCTACTGGGCCATGAAGAAGGAGAACACGTCGTTCTGAACCCAAGCCTTGTGCGGCACCTTTAAAAACATTAACGAGCTTTTGAAGTGAAATATCCAAACCAAAAATAGCATCTTTTCCGTGATCGATCGGATCTGAAAAAAATTTGTAACGCGTAATTTTTTTCTTGTTATCTTCGTATTCGTCGAAGCCATAGGAAAGAATCATGTCGTAGACACGTTGATAGGCTGTTCGGCATACGTCAGGATTACCTTCGACGAGGCTCAAGTATTCTGAGAAAGATCCTTCCCAATGTTCTTCTTCATAACGTTTGAGATCCTGGCGTTCTTTAATCCATGAAACAATATTTAAGCTCAATTCATCCTCCTTAAGGCTGCGATTCCTGAATCCTGCTTGCCGCTCTGTAATTTAGGCGGAGACTTTTTAAGTTCTAGGAATAACTTAATTATACTGGTTTTTACCTCGTATGGTCAATGATGTTTCCTTAGATTAAAAGCTGCAACGCAGCTAAATCCTTATACTTTTCAAAGATTCTTCTTTTTCTGATTCATTTCGATATAGTGCAAAAATGTCTTATGTGGCGTGGGTCATTCTTGTCATTACGGCCTTGGTGGGTATACCGGGGTCAGTTCTTCCCATGCTTCCTGGGTTACCCATTTTTATGGTTGGGGTTTTGATTCACAAACTTGTTCTACCCGAGGTCTTAAGTTGGTGGGGAGTATCAATTTTGGCGGCACTTTGTGTTGGAAGTTTATTTATAGACTTTATTGGAACAACCTACGGAGCGAAAAGATGGGGAAGAGCCAGTTCATCGGGTTTAATTGGAGCAGCAGTAGGAGGTGTGCTTGGTCTTTTGTGGCCGCCCTTTGGTTTGATTGTGGGGCCCATGGTAGGCGCTCTTGTAGGAGAATTATTTAAACTAAGAGCCTTAAAAGACTCGTTGCGGTCAGCTATAGGCGCTGGAATCGGTTTTGGATTCAGTACGGTTTTGCATATTTCTGTGAGTTTTCTTTCCCTTATCGTTCTTATCGCGGATTTAGTTTGGTAATTAGAGTATTTTAAGTTTTTCAGTGAAGAGCTAGTTAATGCTCAGGGCCGTGGTAAGAATATCAAAATTAAAAGATCTTGATTCCGTACGATAACTTGCAAATGGCGATGACGAATCTAGCTGAGGGTTTTGATAATTATTTTCTGGAGAGGCAGAATGAATCATCACCGTTATGGTCACCGAAGAATAATACGTTCCACTTTCCGGAGTCGGTGTGGCCGACGGCACAGGACCATCAGCAAATGAAACGGAAAAAGAAACGACATTTCGAAGAACGACTTCTGAAAAGTCACCTGACGTAGTTGTGGGGTCACCCAAATTGTTTCTAATAATCGTATTTGTATCTGAATCAAAACTATAAACGATATAATCGTTGTAAAAATTACTGGGTAACGGGCTTGGTGGTGAAGGTGTCACGCCAGTAGGTGCAGGTGGACGCAGTGTTGGAGAGTCAAGATCAAGACC
>JAGRAY010000031.1 GCA_020434375.1 Bdellovibrionales bacterium
AATTGCTCATGACGGTGCCTACAACTCCACCATCGAGTTCACTGCGTGCATGGAGCCAAGGAGCCAAAATCGACAAAAGATCGTCGCCATCGTAAACATGGCCGGTGCGGTCTACCATCATTAATCGATCTCCATCGCCATCGAACGAAATACCCAGGTCCGCGTGATTTTCCTTCACCTTTGACACTAGAAATTCAGGATATACGGCACCACAACCGTCATTAATATTAATTCCGTCAGGGTGAACCCCATAACAAAAAATATCGGCTCCAAGTTCACCAAAAACCAAAGGAGCAATTTTATAGGTCGCCCCATTGGCACAGTCGAGAACTATCTTGAGATTTTTTAGCGTCAAGTGTTTTGGAAAATTGTATTTCAAATAAGTGATGTAACGCCCTTTTGCATCTTCTAGGCGACTCGCTTTACCAATAAACTCAGGTTTTGGTGTCATCTCGATCAAAGCGTTTTCGTCTTTAATTAAACTTTCAATACCTTCCTCAAATTCATCAGAAAGCTTGTAGCCGTCGGGTCCAAAAAATTTAATGCCATTGTCGCTATAAGGATTGTGAGATGCTGAGATCACTGCACCAGCTTGCGCTCTCATAGCCGTCGTTAAAAAAGCAATTCCAGGGGTTGGCATAGGTCCGACTAACATGACGTCGACACCCATTGAACATAATCCTGCAGCCAAAGAGGTCTCGAACATGTATCCCGAAGATCTCGTATCTTTTCCAATAAGCATCACATGATCTGATCCCTTTGATGACCTTCTCATTTCACAGGCAATAGCCCGCCCAACGTCGAGAATGGTTTTCGCCGTCATGGGTTCTGAATTTGACTCACCTCGAATACCATCGGTTCCAAATAACTTTCTCATAAAGTCCTCATACAATCGTCTATCACTATCTTCTTTTCTTTCTTACCAAGCGAAGTCGTTCTGGCACAATCTTAAAGTCGATTTTAGGAACAGATCGAATTTTTGGTTGCACCCAAGTCGTACTCTTAGAAAGATCTTCACTCTTTGTTAAGGGCACAAAAGCTTCTAGGTTTTCGCTCAGATCTGCCAAATCACTGGCAAGCCCAGTGGCGTAGATAGTTACCTCATTAGGGACAATTTGCCAACGTTGACTATCTGGAATAATGACAACCGGAATAAAATCAAACTTTTTTGTCACCGTATTTTCTTTAATTTCGACGGTTACTTTAGCGGTTTGGGTCTGCATGCTCAAAAACTTCTCGATTGTTTCTAATTGAACAATTTCTTCAAAACTTCTTCGCCGACCATCTAATGAAACTGGTATCGTCTGAATTTTTCCAAGACCATCTAACTCCGACTTTGTTCCCTTTACCTTAAGAACCGGCGGGTTAACTTTATAGCTAACAATTTCAAAGCCATATTCTAGCTGTCCCGCAAACCGAGCTACCACTGGAACTTGCTTTTCAAGGGATTGGTCCAAATATATTTTTACAACTTGGGGAACAACCTGAACAATACGCACACCAAAAGGCAGTTCTAGATCTTCCTCGTGAATCCAGAATGTGTTGGCACCTGTCTTGGCTGATGAGAGATCTAGTCGGTAGGCATTGCTGTGATCTTGTTTGAGGCGCTCCACTTTGGAACTTGGTCCAACGACTCTGACTTGTAAAATAGAATCAAATTCGCGTGCAATCACCAAATTTTTTGGAATATTGGCGAGTTCAATGCTGACATCCAGATTTGTTTCAAGCTTTCGCTCCGCACGAACCATAAACCAAAGAAATAACGCCATGCCTAGGGAGAGAAGTTTTAATATTGGCTGTGATTTCAAATAGGTGCGTATCATAGTGAACTAAATGGTTTAAATTTCTTAACATCTCTCCATGCCCTTTGAATCGAAAATCTCTGGGGTTGCATTTGATCAATTAAAATCCTACGAAGGGCTGTGCCATCGAGTCCATAAGTCAAATGACCTTCTGATGCCACTGAAATCCAGCCTTTCTCTTCTGAAACCACCACTACCACAGCATCAGTTTCTTCTGTAATACTTACAGCTGCTCTATGGCGTGTTCCAACTTCCACTCCAAGGCGGGTCGAAATCGTCATCGGCAAAAAACATCCTGCCGCGAGAATTCGATTCTTTTGAATGACCACCGCACCATCGTGAATGGGCGAAGACGGGTGAAAAATACTCAATAACATTTCTTTATAGACAAGGCTTTCAAGACGAATTCCCATTTCCAAGTAATCAAGAATATGAGCTTCCCGCTCTAATACAATTAGTGCCCCTATCTTTTTATTAGCCATCGTCACCGAAGCCTTGACAATCTCATCAATCACCTTTTGATCCTGTGGTGAACTAATCATTGAAAGCATCGGCGTACTTCCCATTCGCGTTAAAACTCTTCGAATATCCGATTGAAAAACAACCACCACAATAAGCAATAAGCTACCAAAAAGATGGGACAACAACCAACTCAATGTGTGAAGACCTACAAAAGACGATACCCAATAGGCGAAAATCGCCACTGCCAGCCCCAGAAGCATATAGACAGCCTTAGTTCCTCGAATAAGTCGAAGCAGCCAATAAATCAACAAGGCAACGACAAAAATATCTAGAATGTCTATAAAAAATCTTAAGAAATCAAAATCGTCGAAAAAACTCATCCCATAACCGGTTTAGGAGATAAATTAACCAGATTAATACCTGCACCTTCCGATTTGGGTTTATCTTTTTTCTTCAGGTCTTTAGATTTTTCAGCTTTCAATTCATCGACGCTCTTGCCTTCAATGAGGGCTTTGATTTCAACGCCATCAAGCGTTTCAAACTCTAGCAATGCCTTGGCTAGGCGATCCAATGCACTTCTATTTTCAGTAATTACCCGCTGGGCTCTCTTATAATTTCGATGTACAATCGACTGAATCTCTTCATCGATAAGTTGTGCCGTACGTTCACTGTAGTTTGGGCGATGAGAAATATCCATGGCAAGAAACACCTCGTGTTCTTTTTGACCAAAAGTCAAAGGTCCTAACTTTTCGCTCATACCCCATTCACATACCATTTTTCGCGAAAGATCGGTCGCACGTTCAATGTCATTTCCGGCGCCATTGGTTTTTTTACCAAAAACGACTTCTTCAGCAACGCGTCCGCCCATCAAAATGGAAATCGTTGTCTCCGCATTTTCTTGGTTCAACGTATAAGTATCTTCTTCTGGTAGCTGATGCGTAAGACCTAAGGCCATACCTCTAGGAATAATCGTTACTTTGTGGACACGGTCGGCTCCTGGCAACTTGGAGGCAACCAGCGTATGCCCGGCTTCGTGATAGGAAGTCACTTCTTTTTCTTTTTCCGAAATAACCATTGTTTTACGTTCTTTGCCCAACATGATTTTATCTTTAGCCATTTCAAAATCATCCATAGTGACTTTCTCTTGACCCATGCGAGCTGCTAATAGAGCTGCTTCGTTCACCATGTTTTCTAAATCTGCACCTGTAAAACCTGCCGTGCCCTTTGCCAGGGTTTCAAATTGTACGTTTTTATCCATCGGAACTTTTTTTGTATGAACTTTTAGAATTCCTACGCGTCCTTTGACATCGGGCCTTGGAACAACAACATGTCGATCGAATCTCCCCGGACGTAACAATGCTGGATCTAAAACATCAGGGCGATTGGTTGCCGCCACTAAAATGACTCCCTCATTAAAGTCGAAGCCGTCCATTTCCACCAAAAGTTGATTAAGTGTTTGTTCTCGCTCATCGTGTCCACCACCCAGGCCAGCACCACGATGTCTTCCAACCGCATCGATTTCATCAATAAAAACAATACAGGGCGCACTTTTCTTAGCTTGCTCGAAAAGATCACGTACCCGCGACGCACCGACGCCGACAAACATCTCGACAAAATCCGAGCCCGAAATAGAAAAAAATGGAACTCCAGCTTCGCCAGCGATAGCCTTTGCCAGAAGCGTCTTACCCGTACCCGGACTTCCCACCAAAAGAACGCCCTTTGGAATTCTACCTCCGAGTTTTGTAAATTTTTTGGGTTCTTTTAGAAAGTCTATAATCTCCTGGAGTTCTTCCTTTGACTCATCAACTCCCGCTACATCCGCAAAGGTCACTTTGGTTTTGTTTTCGCTTTGCAACTTGGCCTTCGATTTTCCAAAGCTTAGAGCTTTTCCACTTCCCGCCTGCAAGGCTTTCATCAGAAAAAACAACATCACCGCTGAAATAATAATCATAACCAGCGCCTGACCAGCGACATATTGCCAAAATCCGGATTTTTCGTCGTTGCTGGCTTCAAACTGGGAAACACCGTTTGACTCTAAGAAGCGTGTTAGCTCATCTCCAGTACCTACCCAATAGGTGGAAAAAGACTTAGATTTTATTTTATCAAAATCCTCCGGCTGATCAGTAAGCGCTGCTTTGTATTGACCCTGTATTTCTCCTCCTTTAATTTCGACCGATTCGACATAACCTTTGCGTACTTGCTCTCGAAATGTTCCATAGGCGATTTCCGAAACTTGAGGTTTAGAAAATCGAGACGCAGATTGATAAACCATCACAGCCATCAAAACTAACAAGACCCATAACAAAATAGATTTCTGCTTCAAAACAATCCCTCTCTAACTAATTTTATAGTAACGACGTTTTCTTCTTTTCATCCAAAACATTCATAACTATCAGTTCAACGACTCGTTTTTTCTAACATCTATATAGTAATCTTACTCCAAACTAACAACAAAAACGACCATTCGTAACTTAGCTTTTCGCTCCTTTTTTAGCGTTTTCCATCAAAAAAAAATCTCCTTGTTTTCGGCAGATGATACCCTTTGGAAGCTGAACATAAGCCTCATTTTTCTTTGACAAGAGAAGCTTTCTGGCAAGCATGATTTGTTCACGGCGAAGACCTGAGTAGCCTGAGACTGCTTCTCGATAAAGATTCATAATTAACTGAGATTGAATAATTTTAGGAGCCAATTTAAACTGAGTAATCGAGTAACGGTTCTCTCCGCTGATGGCACTGCGTTTAAGAGCAGCTACCTCCTTTGCGATCAACACTTTGCACGCATTAAAAGACTCAGACAAATAGGCGAGATGTTTCGACACTTGGGGATTCATCTGTGTTTGTATTAATGGAATCAACTGTCTTCGAATAAAGTTACGCTTTGGATGAGTCAGAAGATTTGAGGAGTCCAAAACATAGCTTATCTGACACAACTCTGCCTCCAACAAAATCGCATTTCTTGGAATCTTGAGAAGAGGTCTTACAAAATAGGGTTTTCTAAAAGGTTGTATTCCTGATAATCCGGAGATATCTGTTCCTGTGAATAGTCTGAAAAGTAGTGTTTCGACTTGATCGTCAAGATGGTGAGCCAAAAAAATTCGTTGTGCTTGAGCTTCTTTTGCAACTTGACACAAAGATCGATACCTTTCACTTCTGAGAACATGTTCAGAAACGTGCTTTTTACCTAAAGAGAGTTTTTTTAAGTAAAAATGGAACCCCATTTCTCTTGCCGTCTCGCGACAAAAGTCTGCATCCCGATCTGACTCTTTTCCACGAAGACCGTGGTTAATATGAGCCACACTTACATTAATGCCAAAGGCGTGATGATAGTCTTTCATCAGATGGAGCAACACCGAGGAATCGACACCTCCAGAATAAGCAACCAATATTTTCGAAACATTGCTCATGATATCTGGCAAGTCCAATGTGTTTTTTACCGTCCGAAACATTCGAACATGATTTTCTGGGCGTTGTGTCATTTGTTATCAACTTCTAACTTGTTGGCATTAGTGGATTTTCGTAGTGAATTAAGTTTGTCATGCAAAATAACTTCTGGTAACGTTTTTATTGTGGTTAGGCGTGGTGGGTCCATGCATCAAAAACAAATGTCAGATTTAAATGCTTTCTCCTTAATGAGGTTTTTTATGAAACAAATTCAAATTATGTTGTTCATCTTGTCCGCTTGTTTTCTGTTTAATTCACAAGACGTTTTGGCGCAATCGAAAAAAACAACTGAGAGCTCCGATGTAGGATCGTACAGTCGAGAAGGAATCGATGTCGTTCAAGGGCGTCTTTTTAGAAAAGCTCTCCGGCACGAGTTTTCTTTGGATGGAGGCTTGATTGTTGACAACCAATTTCTTTTCTATCAACTCTTGCAACCCAGATACACTTTTCATTTGAGGGAATCCATCGGCTTTGAATTAAGCTTTGGAAAAGCTTTTCACCAAGAACGCGCCATCATTGATGCCCTTAAAGACGTTCAATGTGACCCTGACAACAATCCATCAACACCAACCGTTGACTGCAGTGTGGCGTTGGACCCTCCCCCTGATCCTTTGAAAAACATGTATTTTGCAAATATTATTTGGTCACCCATTTATGGAAAGTTTTCGATCTTTTCAAAGAAAATCTACCACTTTGATATTTATATGCTTGCGGGAGGCGGCATGTTTGACAATGAACGTTCAAACCGTTTTGCGTTCAATGTTGGTGCCGGGGCCAAAGTCTTTGTCAATGACTGGTTCGCAGTTAGAGTTGATTTTCGGAACATCACTGTTCGAGAAGGGGCGCCGTTCAACCAAATCGTAAATAATCGAATTTATTCGTTGGGCGTATCTGCGTTTCTTCCAACGAAATCTAGGAATAATATATGAACAAATTAAAACCTATAAAGACGGGTTATGTCTGGGCTTTGCTTGTTGCCTTTGCGAGTACGCTAACGGCAAACGGAGCATCGCTTGATAAACGCGTTGAAAGAGCGGTTGACGCTTCTCTTGAAAAGAGACAAACGCTTGTTCAAAGCAACCCTCTTTACAATACGCTTGTGGCGGATCTCCAACACGGTCGTAAAGAGTTGGTTCGCGACAATCTTCAGGAAGCCTTCAAGATCTTTGGAGATATTTTAAAAAATACGCGTTACACCAATTTTCCGGAGTATTCGTTTTCAAAATATTATATAGCAGCCACTCTTGAAAATATGGGTGTTTACTATGGCGCCCTGCTCTACTATGTTGACATCGTCGAAAAGGAACCGCTTCGACTACACACCCATGAGTCACTTCGAAAGTCGATAGAACTTGCTCAGAAACTCAAAGACGATGAACTGATTTTATACCTGGCTTCGGTCATCCCTGCCAACAAGGTTCCAAAATCTTTAGTTGAAGAATTTCGATATTATGTCGCTAAAGATCAGTATCATAAGAAGGCTTATGGAAAAGCTGTTAGACTGCTTGAGTCCATCCCGCACACCAACCGCATGTATCTGGCGTCTCGCTACCTTTTGGGAACGATCTATACAACTCAAAATCGTTTCAAAGAGGCCCAGCAATACTTTCGCGTTGTGATTAATGATCGAACGCGCAAAAAGTATTACGAAGAAACCACCATTAAGGAACTCTCCAGTCTTGCTATCGGTCGACTCTTTTATGAGCTCAAAAGCTATCCCCTATCCATTGTAAACTATAAAAAGGTGGGTCGAAATGGTAACGCCTTTCCGCAAGCACTCTATGAGTCAAGCTGGGCTCTCTTTAAAATTCATAAATTCAATGAAGCTCTTGCTGTTTTACATTCAGTAAACTCACCATTTTTCGAGCAGATTCACTTCCTAAAATCATACCTTTTAAAGGGCGCTATTTTTCTCGAACTATGCCACTACGACGATGCCGTTCGTTCTCTCAGTGAGGCCGAAAAAGACTTTCTCTTGGTTGGTCGACAGATCGACCGGTTTTCTCAAGAAGCTCAGACACCAAAACGGTACTATCAACTTATCAGCAGCAAAAGCAGACGAGCCAAAGGTGTGTGGGACTATAAATATTTTGAGCTCTTTGAACTGGTTTCTGCAAATCCAGACTTTAGAGCCGCGCATCTCTATATTTTAGAACTTCAATCTGAACAA
The DNA here is from genome assembly GCA_020434375.1 of Bdellovibrionales bacterium. Classification (GTDB taxonomy): domain Bacteria; phylum Bdellovibrionota_G; class JALEGL01; order JALEGL01; family JAGRAY01; genus JAGRAY01. The sequence goes on from JAGRAY010000031.1 coordinate 7,876, forward strand.
CAACGCCTCAATGAAATAAAATCTCCCAGAGCTAAACTCATTGGAAACTTAATTAAACAAAGAGAACTTGAAGTCATCAATAAAGCTAGTTACTTAGCTGGGCAAAAACTCAAATTGACGAGAGAGTTGGTTCAAGATTTCTTCCAGCTCAAAGACATTCTGAGATACGAAATTGTAAGCTCTGAACGAAAAATTTTGCAAACTCGATCACTTAGACTTGCGCCCCCCGTCTTGACTGATGCCGAACTCATCAAACCAAAGTTTACAGAAAGCCTTCGTGAATCTTTAATTTGGTGGGATTACGAAGGCGAGTTTTGGAAAGATGAGCTCGGATATTATCTTTATGGTTTGAAATCTCTTTGCAAAGATTCAGAGAACGACAAGAAGACAACATCTATGCAATCATTCATAAAAACCTTGGGAGGGAGCCTTTGAGGTTTTCGCCCCGACTTATTAAGTCCGGAACAATCATCTTAGTTTTATCTCTTGAGCTATGTCTTCAGTCTGCGTTTGCGCAAGCCAAGCCAGATCAAAAGGATCTTAACCAACAACGCTCTGGACAATTTCGAAGCCAAATGTTTCAGGCTTTTCGCGTGCCAGACTACCAGGTCGATGCAGTTCTTGGACAAAAAATAAAGGAAGAAATAGCGATCTTAAAAAGGCTCACACGAAATGCTCGGGATTCAAACGATCGCGCAGAAAAGCTTTTTAGAATTGCTGAACTTTACTGGTTAGATGAGCGCTCCACTTATTTTCAGGAAATGGAAAAATACCAAGCCGCCATGAAAGCTCATATCGAAGGACGCTTAAAAAAAGAGCCTAAGGAACCTAAGTTTTCAGGACGCGCATCTTTTGAAATCTACCGTAACATTGCAAAAACAGCTCCTAATTATAGCCGACTTGACGAAGTTCTGTTTCTTGCGGGATTTCACTCAATGGAAATCAATTCGCCAGATGCAGGCCCCTATTTTGAACGTCTCATCAAAGAATTTCCTAAGAGTAAGTTCCTCGTGGATGCCCATATGGAACTTGGAGAGTTTTATTTTCAAAAGCGAGAACTAGACAAAGCTCAAGCCAATTTTCAAGCGGTGCTAAAAGCAGATAATAGCCTTCGAAACTTTGCCTTATATAAAATTGGTTGGTGCTACTACAATCGAGGCAATACGAAAGCAGCCATGAAAATCATGCAACGGGTCGTCTCGTCTTCCAAAGGTGTTAAAAGCGAGCTAGAACTCCGCGGAGAAGCTCTTAAAGACTTAATTATTTTCTACTCTGATCTTGGCTTAATTGACGAAGCCCGGCGGTACTTTACAGCTATTGGAGAACCTGCTTACGCTCGAAAAGTGCTGGAACGATTAGCTGAAATTTACTTTGAGCAATCTCGTTACGAAAAGGCCATCGAGGCATTACAAAAGCTTATTGCTATGGAGCCTACTCACCCCGATGTTCCGAGACATCACTCGAGACTCATCGAATCCTACGAAAAAAGCGAAGAGCTAGAGCGAGCGATGAGAGAGATGCAAGTGTTTATTCAAAGCTACAAGCCAGGAACTCCTTGGTATGAGCGTAACACCGACTCTTCAGTTCGCGAATATGCTTACAATAGGTCTGAAGGCTTAGCACGTTTTCTGGCCCAAAAATATCATGAGCTAGCTCAAAAAGCAGAATCAAAGAACAAGCCTGCCTCTGATAAGTATACACAGATGGCACTTCAGTTTTACGAATCTTATATCCAGCAGTTTGGATCTCATAAAAATGCGGCGGAAATGCGATTTCTTTTTGCGCAGCTCCTCCTGAAAAACAAGGTCTACGCAAAAGCAGCGGATCAATACGAATGGATCGTCAAAAACGACAAGAAAACGCCCAAGTACAAAGACGCCCTTATAGGCCTTATCGATTCGTTAAGAGCCCTGGAAGATGATCAGTACAAAAAAATATCTGAGGGGCTGCGTAAAAATATCAATGAAAAAGCAACGCCGTCTCCCTACGCCCTAAGGTTATTAAACGCATACAATATTTTTATAGCCAGATATTCCCGAGATGAACGTGTTCCAGACATCATGCTCAATCGAGCTCAGATTTATTACAATTATAATCACTTCGACAAAGCAAAGCCGGCATTTGGACAAGTGATTCAAAAATTTCGGGATCACTCCGCAGCCCATCAAGCAAGACATGCTATTTTGGACATGTATAACTTACTTAAAGATTGGGAAAATCTTGAGAAAATTGCATCTCAGTTCTTAAAGGTATCTAGTTTTGCTACCGATCAGAATAAAAAGCTTCTATATGAAATTATTCAGGGCTCTATTTTTCAACGTGCAAAAGACTACGAGGATAAAAAACAATATCTCGAAGCTGCCAAAACCTATGAGCGACTGCTAAGTCTCTATCCGACCTCAAAGTATTCGGATAAAGCTCTTTTTAACGCTTCGATTAACTACTTAAATGCCGATGAAAACGACAAAGCCATCGCAACATCTAAAAAATTTATCAAGACATATCCCAAATCTGACCTGGTACCAAAACTCATTCTTGCGCTTGCGACAAATTTTGATGACCGAATGGATTACGAACATGCGGCCGAATATTACGAAATATTGGCATCGCAAGATCCTAAATCAAAACTCGCACCTGATGCACTATTCAATGCAGGTCTTTATAGGGAGCAATTGAAACACTATTCAATTGCTGTCAACAACTACGAAACCTACTTAAAACGCTATCCTAAATCTAAAGACGCAGCCGAAACCGCTTTTTCATTAGGTGTGGTCTACGAAAAAATGAAAGCTTACTCCAAAGCTGTAGACGTTTTTAAATCTTTTCCCAGAAGATATCCTAGAGAAAGAGCACGAATCGTTGAAGCGTACTACCGACTAGGAGACAATCTCAACAAACTCAGAGATTACGGACCTGCCGAGCGCGCATGGAAGAATGGAGCTGCTTACGGCAGAAAATACCGAACGGGCACACATTATGCGGCGAAATCTCAGTTCGAGCTTACAAAACCTGTCCTTCGAGAATTTAACGCTGTTAAACTAAGAATGCCGCAATCGGTGTTAACCAGAGCTATTGAACGTAAAGCAAACCTTCTTAAAAACCTTAAAGATAGTTATTTGAAAATTATCAATATGGGAGATGCAGAGGTCGGCGTTGCCGCGCTCTACCATATTGGGTATGTATATCAGGACTTTAGTGCTGCATTATTTGGCGCACCGATGCCTAAAGGTCTCAAAGACAACGAGATTCAAATCTATCAACAAGAACTTCAGAGCCGCGCGGCCCCCATTGAGGAAAAAGCCATTGAGGCCTACGAAAATGCATTTAAGAAATCTCAAGAGCTCCAAGTGTATAGCACCTGGACAATCAAAACCTATGATGCACTAACACAGTACAAACCCAGCCAATACCCTGCCCGTCAAGGAGAAGCCGATATCGTTTGGGTCCATAATGAGCCATTTGCTAGGGTTGTTCAAAAAGCTGGACCGCCGCAAAAACCCGATGGCAATGCAAAGCGAAACAAAGTCGACTTTGAAGAGTTACCAAGGCTACGGGTGAGCAGTGCGCGAGCCTTCGAATCTGCATTTAATAAGAGCCGATCTGCAATTGCTTCTAATGCTAGAAACTTTCAGGCATATGTCGTACTCGGTCAAGCGTATTTCCAACTTGGCGAGTATGCAAAGGCTAAAAATTCGTTTGAAAACGCCCTTCTGGTCAAGCCAGACAGAGACGACATAAAACTAGAATTAGCTAAAGCAGCCATAGAAGCCGGTGATTCAAAATTATCTTTGCAAATTTACAGAGATTTACTCAAAAAAGACCCCGACAACTGGACTCTAAAGAACAATTTATCTATTGCGTACCGAAAGATAAGACACTTTAAAAGCGCAACGGCGCTTATTCGCGAGATGCTGAGTTCAGATAAGTTTCATATTTATGCCATCAATAATTTGGGTTTACTCTATCACGACACCCGTCGATACGAATTGGCTGAATTAACTTTTCAAAAGGGTAAAAAAAGTAATCCAGACACCGCCGAAACGTATAATAATTTGGGCCTAACCTATTTGGCTATGGACATGCCCTCGAATGCCATCACGGAATTTAAGCGAGCCGTCGAGTTGGACCGTAAACTAGCGTCGGCTTGGATGAATCTTGGAAATATTTACCTTAAGCACGCCAATGCACAAGAAGCCGTTCGGGCTTACGAGAAAGTTGTATCAATAGATCCCGTAAGTTTTGAGGCCAATCAAAATCTAGGTGTCGCATATATGTCTATGAAAAAGACAGACAAGGCAAAAGATGCATTTGAGAACGTCTTGGCGATTAATTCGAATCATGGGCCGGCTCTTTTTAACTTAGGAATACTGTATCACCAGTACGAAAAAAACCGCGAAAAAGCGCTAGAATACTACACACGTTTTATTAACACCCAACGCGGTAAACTTCCAAAAAATCACGAAGTATACGCTTACATCAAACAAGTTAAGATGATGCCTGTAAAAACACAGGAGACAGGAACGAAAGGAAACAAATAATGAGATATAGACTGTACAGAAATGAAAGTACTTTGCGAACGTTCGTGAGGATCACAACCTTGACACTCCTTTGGTTTACCTCTCCTTTGTTGGCACAAAATAGTAACTCAGAAGCGGGAATACCTCAGGGAGGTCAATCTAGAAAACATACCGTTTACGATTTTAGTGAAGTGGACATCTCAGGAAAGTTAAAAAAACCCGAGGGACGTTCGATTGTCGAACCTCCCGAATTTAGGTTCAGACGCCTCCTTGATTTAGATGAAAGTTTCATACCTAATATAATTCGATCTGTGGACGATTTTTGATTACAATCAAAAGTAAAGGATAACCATGGGTTTTGCAAAACTTCAAATTCCAAAAAGTAAGAACTCAGAGCTCTATTACGATGCAAATGAGCTCAAAGTTAGCTTTAGGCCAAAAAAATCCGAAGGCGATGGAAAAACGCTTTCGGCAACGTCTCTTCGCGTCGTGGTTCAAGTTTTTGGCAACGTGGTTGAAGACAAATATTTTAGTCGATCAACGACTATTCGATTTGGATCTGGGAGGCGAAACAAGATCAAAGTTGGCCTTATTGGTGTTTCTGATCGTTTTAGCTTGATTACGTATAAATCAAACGGCGAAATTCAATTGCTTATTCCTAAACACATGACGGGTGTTATTCAAACGCCAGAAAAGCTCGAAAGCATCAGTAATATGGATGGCTCCGATAAAGGCGAGTCTCGGCTCATTACCTTGCCACCTGGCTCTAGAGGTGCCATCGAAAACCAACATATTACGATTTACTTTGAAGAAATAGCGGACCCTGAAAAACTTCCGCCTATTCCGATTCTGAAACAACTCTCTGACCCTTATCTTATGAGATGGGTAGCTGTGTCTGTTGCTTTACATTTGAGCTTACTTTTACTTTTAAAATTTCTTCCACCCGGATTTTTCTCATTTGGAAAGCCTCCTGCGATTGAAAAGTCTGAGCAAGGTATTCAAGTCAAACTCGATCCCAAAAAGTTCCCCCCTTTCATTCCTAAGTCCAAGATGGGTCAAATGATTTCGCGAGGACAACAAGGCCGAGAAGGTGAAGGCGCAAGAGCTGCAGGAACAGAAGGTCGCAGAGGCGCTGGGAAACAAGGAAGAACTGGTGGCGGCAAACTTTCAAAAAAAGATATTGGTCGCTCCGGCGTCTTAGACTTTTTCAATAAAAGTGGTTCAAAAAATATTTTTGGTGATCTTTTAGGAACAGGCTCAGGTATTTCCGGAGCGGCGCAAAACCTTGGCAGCGCTCCCGCTGAACACGGTATCAAAGGTGGAGGTAAGCGTTATGGTAAAGGTTTGCAAGGACAAGGTACTGGCGGAGGTGGAACGACCGCTTCAATTGGTGAGGGTTTAGGCACTAAAGGACGAGGTGCGGGTGCCAAGGGTTCCGGGCTCGCTGACTTTGGCGCGGGTCGAAGCAATATACGGGTTTCAGCACAAATTCCAGATGACGAAGTCGTGATAGCAGGAACACTTTCCAAAGAAGAAGTCGCTCGAATTATTAACAATAAAATTGGACAAATCAAATACTGCTATGAAAAAGAGCTTGTTAAAAATCCGAAGCTAAAAGGAAAAATTGTCGTAAACTTTATCATTGGTCTGCAAGGATCCGTGACACGATCAAGCATTAGTCAATCGAGCATGGGCGA
>JAGRAY010000032.1 GCA_020434375.1 Bdellovibrionales bacterium
GAATTTTAGAGAGAGGCTGGAATTTTATTCAATCCGATACGGAAGGGTGGAATCACGCTCCAGATTATTGGCTGATTCCTCAGATGATTGGATTTAACTATGCAATGGAGCTTGGCGACAAAAAGAAAGGTGCACCGTACATTGCCGCAGCCGCAAGTATTCCAGGATCACCTGAAATTTATAAGACCTGGGCGGCAACGTTGTATAAAAAATCAGGAGAATTAGAAAAAGCGGCTAAGGTATTAGAATCGATGTTGGCCATCGAAATGCTTCAAAGCCAACTTGAAACTGTGGACAACGAGAGCATCAAAGATCGTATTCGATTAAGGCTTCGGCTTTACTATGAGCAACTCTATGGCAAGGAGCAAGCCCAAATACGAGCGAATACTTTGATGAATGAGATCCAACGAGTTCGAAGCTTGTGGAAAGCAAATTTCCCTTATCTGGACTTTGGATTGTTTTTATTGATTTGGAATGAACCTCATCAATTCTAAGCTGCTTTTGAGCTGTTTTTTTGCCGGGCTTTTGTGGCTTATTGCACCTGGACTCCATTGGCTAGATTCGAGCGAACTCGCACTAGGAAGTCATGTATTGGCTATTACGCACCCACCAGGGCAAGTTCCGTATCTTTTTTTTGCCAAGGCTTTTCAAATGTTTCCTATTGGGTCTATCGCATTTCGTACCAATTTGTTTTCGTGGTTTTCGACACTCGTTGGAGGTTTCGTTTTTCTTCAATTTTGCCAAAGGCAAAGATTGTCGTATGGAGCTATTGCAGTGATCACTATTATTTTGAGTGGTTTTGTTTTTAAGCAGGCAGTAAGAACTGAGGTCTATTCACTTGCGGCAACTCTTGGATTAATAACAATTGTTACAACTAGTTTGAACGATGTTCGTGCGCATTATTTGGGTGCATTCTGTGCTGGTCTTTTAGTTGCGGCACATCCAATTATTGGTTTGGTCGTACTGCCTTCATTGATTAAAAGAAAATGGGCTCCTATGTGTTTGTTTTTTATAATGGGAACTATAGTTTTAGTTTTTCTACCTATTCGAGGTGCAGGTCAATCCGCTTGGAATTTTGCCAATATAGGGTCTATGTATGAATTCTATTGGTATATTACAGGCAAGCTTTATCCAGCTTATTCGCAGACCAGTTTGCTTTCGATGCTTGAACACCTTAGAGATTGTCTATGGGTTATCTTTAAGGAGCACTACTACGTGCTATGTATTTTATTTTTCATGGGAATGTTCTTATGGTTTAGACAGAAATCTAAAATTTTTGTGCTTAAACTGGGATTAGGGTTAGGTGCGCTAATACTAGCTCTCGTTCGGCAAAATAATTTTTGGGCAAACAATCCAGATGTCTACGGATATCTTTCGCTTTTGAGTTGGGTTGTTGGACTCATGTGCGTTTTTGCAACGGACAGTATTGGTAACTCAGGAGTCAAATATGGACGAACAATTGCCGTGATGATCTGGTCAGTTTGCATCTTTCACATTCTTTTAAATCAAAAAGAACTACTAAGGTATAGAAGGGACAATATTGCGATGGGTCACATGAATTATTTAATGCTTGAGCCATTTAGTCGAGGGAAAGTATTTGTATCAAGTTTTGTTACGCTAAGTCTTATGACGTATGGGCGTGAGGTCGAAAAAAGACGACCAGATATCAAGCTTGCCTATCGTGGTGACTCAAAAACTAATGCTCGTCAACCTGTGTCACACGCCACTTCAAGTTTGTTTGAGCTAGCTATATCGAAAGGCCAAGATCAGAAATATGCCTTAAAAGTGACGGATTACGAAATGCTCGATGACCATTTTTCTTGTAAGGGTTGGTTTTGTGATCAACATAGGTTTAGTTTAGAAAAAAGATCTATCTTTAATACGTATTTGAATGACGCGACTCAAAGAATGAGCCAAGTTGAATACTATGCCTCGGAACCCTATGTACTTCACGCACTATTAACAATGTTAGCTTTCAGGTATCAGAGAGACTTTGAAAATGAGTCCAAAGAAAAATCTCTCTTATTATTTCTACTTCGTGAAACACCTGATTATAATACAATTCAATAAATACTATGAAGCAACTGCCAGTTATTCAGATTAAAAATATTACGAAGTCTTTTAAGACAGACTTTTGGAAGAAAAAAGTTCTGGCTGTCGACGATGTATCTTTTTCCATAGATGAAGGAAATGTTTTTGGTTTGGTGGGCCATAATGGTGCCGGAAAGACCACGCTTATTAAAATACTTATGGGGCTTATTGCACCTACATCTGGTGAGGCTCATATCTTGTCCAATTCGTGCATGAGTAGTTTAGCGAGAAAAGACATAGGTTATCTTCCTGAGTCGGCATACTACTATGACTTTCTGAGAGCAAACGAGATCTTGATGTTTTATGCGAAGCTTTTTGGATTACCGCGTACATTGGCAGAAAACAGAATCAATGAACTTTTGGAACTTGTGGGCTTGAATCATCGTAAAGATTTAAGATTGCGTTACTTTTCCAAAGGAATGTTGCAAAGAATTGGTATTGCTCAAGCACTTATAAATGATCCAAAAATAGTCATTATGGACGAACCAATGTCAGGGCTAGATCCTATCGGTCGTAAAGATGTAAAAGATATTATTATTCGACTGCGCTCTCTGGGTAAAACAATTATTTTTTCATCACATATATTGTCTGATATCGAGTCGCTTTGTGATCATGTGGCCATATTAGTGAGAGGAAGACTTCACGCATGTGGTGCATTGAATGAAATTGTACAACCAAAAGTTAATGAAGTTGAAGTCATATTTAGAGGCGCTCTAAGTGGGCATTGGCCAGAGCAAATAAAAATTCATGGGGCTCCGCGAACGGTGGCCGATACATTTTCCGTGACCCTGTCATCCATGGATCAACTCTACGAAACCATTGAATATGCCAAAAATCAGAATTTGCAGCTGCTTTCTGTTTTGCCACATAAAGAAACACTCGAAGATATTTTTGTCGACTCAGCAGGAGCGATGAAAAGAAAATGACAAATAGAATTTTAAGTATTGCCATAAATACCTATCGAGAAGCCATTCGCCAAAAGGTGTTATACGTGCTGGTAGTGTTTACATTGTTTCTGATTTTAGCTTCTGCATTTTTGGGACAACTCACTCTTGGTGCAGATGCAAAAATGATTAAAGATATGGGCCTTGCAGCAATGATGACTTTGGGCGCATTTATGTCAGTATTTTTAGGAATAGGCCTTATTTTTAAAGAAATTGAGCGTAAAACAATTTATACTATTTTGTCCAAACCGGTCTCTAGGGCCGAGTTTGTAGTTGGTAAGTTTGTGGGGCTTTTGATGGTTGTATTCATTGAATTGATTCTTATGTTTGTATTTCTATGTTTGCTCTTAGTTCTCACTACAGGGCAAATCGATTTTAATTTAACGAAGGCCGTCGTCTTAATTTTTATGGAATTAAGTGTTTTGATTGCTATCACCTTAGTATTTTCTTCTTATAGTTCATCTTTAATGAGTACTATTTTTTGCTTTTCTTTTTTGCTTTTGGGTCACCTTACAGACGATTTCGCAGATATTATGTTGCCTCGTGCTGCCCAAATGATAGCGAGTGGGCAGGCTACAGATGTGTTTGTGGGGCGCACGATCGATATGTTCGTGCGAGGGCTTGAAATCATTTCACTCGATCACTTTGCAATTAATACTAAAATTGTTCACGGAGTACCTATTGGATGGGATTATGTATTTCGAGGAATCGTCTATGGATTTTGTTTGCAGGGTATCTTTCTTCTAATTGCGATCAAATTGTTTAGTAAAAAGGATCTTCAGTGAAGCTGGTCCCCCTTTTGGGAATTGGGATCATTTTTTGTTCTCTTTTTTTTCGAGTGGTTTACGAATCAAAAAGAAATTTAGAAATGGGTAAGACATATGAGCAAGACCTAGCCTATGTGAAAGCAATACTTTCTTATGATCAAGCAGCCCATTGGTATTTTCCCGGAAATCCATATGTTAAAGATGCTCTTAATCGACTCTACGATCTTGGTTGTCAGCTTGAAGAGAAACAACCCGATTTAGCAGTTTGGGCTTTTGATAGCGTGCGTGGCAGTATTTACTCGACGCGCAGTGTTTTTATTCCCCATCGAGCAATGCTAGAAAAGGTCAATGCAAAAATAGCTAACCTAAGGGCACTGGAAGACAGTAGGCTTAATTCACAGTTGTCAGTTCAAGACGCAAGATCCTATCATCTTGATTTATTGAAAGATGATTCAACCCGAGGCCTTGGATGGTCGATTTTAGTGGAATTAAGTTTCTTTTCATGGATAGCCAGTACTGTCGGCCTTATATGGAAAGGATTTTCTCCTTCGGGTGAAATGAAGTTTCAATCCTCTCTTCCATGGGTTTTCGGTATCATCTTATCATTTACGTTATGGATCGTCGGGCTTACCAGGGCATAAAATTAAGTCTGGCGGCTTTGTTTCTGTCTGGATTTTCTGCCATTATCTTTCAAGAGATTTGGATGAAAAAATCCACACTCCTGTTTGGTCATACGACGTATGCGATCACAGCCGTTTTATGTGTTTTTATGCTTGGGTTGTCGCTTGGAAGTTTTTTGGCGCCAACAGCTTTGAGATACGTTAAAAAACCTTTTCTTCTGTACGCAATTATTGAGGGCATGGTGGGCACGACTGGTTTGTTGTTGACGCTCATTCCTTGGTCAAAGATACCTGTTTCAATGAACAGCAAAATTGGTTTTGTGACCTTATTTTTAATTCCAACCACATTGATGGGTATGACAACTCCTATAATGGTAGGTGGTATTAAGGCTTTTTTAAAAGGCCAGTCAATCCAGGTTGCACGTGTTTATTTCTTAAATACGTTAGGAGCTGCAACAGGCGCGATCGTGGGAGCGTTTTTAGTATTACCTTCTTTAGGGACAGATTATTCCGCTGTTTTGGCCTCAACGGTGCTCGTCATAGCAATGCTTTTGACATTGCCTCTTTGGAAAGACGCTCATATTTCAAGCGAAAGGAAGTTGTACAAATTGGTATTGGGGCGACCTATAGTCGTTTTTGCCGCTTTTTTTTCGGGAGTCATCGGTTTGTCTCAAGAGGTGATATGGTCTCGTTTACTTTCGCTTATATTTGGTCCGTCTGTTTATGCTTTTGGAAGTATACTGTTTATCTATCTTATAGGCATTGCTATCGGATCCGCTTTAGCGCATCGGTATCGAAAGCATCTAAGCTTGGTTTTGGTAGCCTGGAATTTTGCTGCCACGGGCTTTGCAACGTTGATTGCCATGAGCTTGTTTAGTTTGTTGCCGTTTTTTTATGTATCTTTGATTCATATTTTTCACGTTGATTTTTTGGCACTACGAGTTGTCGAAATTGCTTTGGGAGGTTTAATATTGCTACCATTGGCGATTGCCCAAGGTTTTTTGTTGCCAAATTTGGTTGCACTTATTGGCGATGATTGTTTGCAGGAAGAGCATTCCGTCGCCGTTGTTTTCGGAAGTAACACGCTAGGGTGTATCCTAGGTGCTTTGAGTGTATCTTTATGGTTTATCCCAACCATTGGAATACTAAATTCGCTTTTTGTTTTAATTAGTATTTCACTTATTTTGTTTTTGATCCTGGTGCCAAAGCAATCAAGACAACATTTACAGGGCGGTACGATCGCACTTGTGGTCGCAGTTATCAACAGTGTGGTCATTTATCTGAATTGGGACCGCTCAATCTTAGCGAGTGGTATTTATAAATATGCTGTTAGGGAAGTTTTGTCGGGAAATACTTCTTTTAAACTAGATTTAGGAGACATTGAATATTTTAAAGAGGGATTATCTTCGACCGTTGCGGTCTTTCGTACAAAAGATGATCTACTTTTGTCGGTGGATGGCAAAGTAGATGCGAGCATGTATGGAGACCTTTCAACTCAAACGATGTTAGCTGCTCTCCCGATGAGTTTGGTAAAGTCACCACGAGAAGCTTTGGTCATAGGTTTGGCAAGTGGCGTGACATCTGGAACCACACTGTTATTTGATGACGTTCACGTAACTACGGTTGAAATCGAACCGGCTGTCATCGATGCTCATACTTATTTTTCTCGTATCAATCATGAACCGATGAAGTCACCTCGACATCAGCTTCTAATTGATGATGCACGTAACTTTCTGAGAAAAAATCAAAAAACTTTTGATATTATCACTTCTGAACCCTCTAATCCGTGGATGAGTGGCATTGCTCCACTTTTCACCTTAGAGTTTTTTCAATTGGCTGCGGAGCACTTAACGCCTCAAGGAGTTATGTGCCAATGGCTGCCACTATATGGGATGACCACAGAGATTATCGATTCGATTATTTTGACTTACTCTAAAGTGTTTAAGTATGTCTATATGTTTGAATCTGTAGAAGGATTTGATGTCCTGTTAATAGGGTCTCAAAAAAAACTGATCCTTGATCCGCGCAATATCGGACGGTCTTGGAATGAACAGGTAAGGGCTAATCTTCAGAATATTCAGATTGACGCTCCTGAAGACATGATAGGGCTTTTTTTAAGCGGACCCGCTGCAAGCACACTGCCAAAAAATGTTCGCACTAACACTGATAAAAATGGTTTTGTGGAGTATAGGGCTCCCAGGGCCATGCATCTAAAAACTGCCGATAAAAACCATGAACAACTAATCTTGAGGTCAGAGGGTATTATGCGCTATCTGCCTACCGATCTTAGCAAAGTATCTTTTGAAAAAATTAAGAACAAGATTGGTCAAAGAAAAGATAGTATAATTTTTAAATAATGATGTTTTGGCTACTACTAATGACTTCAACGGCGGTATTTTTTGTTGCACTTTACATGGGATCGCGATCTAACCATATTGCTAAATCTCTAGTTTGGGTGTTCACCGGATTAGGTTGCTTGTTGACGATATTGATTTCTGTTGTTTCTATTTTAGTTCCCGGGTTTTTCTAAGTCATGTTCATGGGAATAATCGCTTTTTTATTTGGGCTAAGTATCGGAAGCTTTATCAATATGTGTGCTTATCGACTTCCACGCAATTTGAGTTTGGCTTATCCTCGATCGAGGTGTTCGAGGTGTGGTTTTGTTATTCCTTGGTATGACAATATTCCTGTCCTGAGCTGCATTATTCTTTTGGCCAAGTGCAGAAGATGTAAAGCCGTATTCTCTTGGTCACATTGTGTGATCGAATTTTTACTTGGGCTTGTTGCTTTGTCCATGTTTTATGCCGAGGGATTGAGCTTTTTATCGATTTACTATTTTGGACTTATCTCGGTGATGGTTCTGGTGACCATGATTGACTTGGAGTTTAAGATTATTCCCGATGAGTTGTCGTTAGGAGGACTGGTGATAGGACTCAGTGTAGCAGGTGCTTCGAGTCTGTTTCATTTTTCGTGGTTGGTTTCATTTTCTGAATCTCTTGTTGGAGCCATCGCCGGAGGAGGACTTCTTTGGTTTGTTGGCTACGCATATGAAAAATTCACTGGACGAGAAGGCATGGGGCTTGGAGACGTTAAACTTTTAGCCATGATGGGAGCCCATGTTGGCATTGAAAATGTTTTGATCATCGTGTTTATTGCTTCTTTTTTAGGTTCGTTGATTGGTGTGGGTTTGCTATTGACTCATAGAATTAAATCCAAGAGTCCAATTCCGTTTGGGCCTTTTTTGTGCTTTTCTTTCTTGATCATCCTTTTTGGAAAGGAGACCTTTTTAAAGGTATGCAAAGTTTGCATACCTTTTTTGCTTTGATACACTACATGCATAATATGAATTCTACTTGTTTATGGTTGGGTACTTAAATTAGGCGTGACTAAAAGCGTACTCATTGTTGATCAAGACACGGGTTTTTTAGAGAGCCTTCGAGACGAACTCAAAAGCGAACGCCTTGAGGTTATTTTCCCGGCGTCATTGACACCAGTAGATATTATGGTTGCATTTGAATCTGCCAGTGTCGCTCTTGTTGATTACCAGACACTCCGTTCTAGTTATTTTGATCTTGTTCAATCGTGTAGAGACCGCAATGGACTCGTGCCCATTGTTTCGATTGTTCCAAAAGACAGAAGTGATTTAGGTCTTTTAGCTATTAAATCAGGTGCGAGTGATTTTTTGCAGAAACCTTGTACACCAGGGGAAATTGTTATTTCCATCAAAAAATCTCTTGAACGACACGATACAGTCTCGGAACATGCCAAAGCGAACTCTAATGCAAAAGGAGTCAAACATTTTTCTAATATTGTTTCACAAAGTGATTCGATGCTTGAAATCTTTCAAACCATTACCAAAATTGCCGAATACAAAACAACCTGTCTCGTTATGGGAGAAAGTGGGACCGGTAAAGAGTTGATCGCTAAGGCCATCCACTCCAATAGTTCCAGGAAAGACCGGCCTTTTGTGACAGTTAACTGTGGTGCGATTCCCGAGAACTTACTTGAGAGTGAATTGTTTGGTCACGTTAAAGGTTCATTTACGGGCGCAGTGAAAACTAAAAAGGGTCTATTTGAGGAGGCAGATACTGGTACGATATTTTTAGACGAAATCGGAGAATTGCCTCTTTTGCTCCAAGTCAAATTGCTGCGCGTCATTCAAGAGGAAGAAGTTCGAAAGGTAGGTGACACGGCGCCCACAAAAATCAATGTACGAATCATTGCAGCGACGCTCAAAGATCTGGAAAAAGAAGTTGAAAAGGGAGGTTTTCGAGAAGATCTCTATTATCGTCTTAATGTTTTGCCACTGCATATTCCTGCCCTAAGGGAGCGAAAGGAAGATATTCCCATTCTCTTGGAACATTTCATTGACAAGATTAATGCGAAAATCAAGGGACACGTTAAAGGTGTCACTCCGGAGGCACTTCAAGTGCTTATGGATTACGATTGGCCTGGGAATATTCGCGAGTTAGAGAATAGTCTTGAGAGAGCAATGATCTTGGTCACGGGTGATTTGATTACGATCGATAATCTTCCAAAATCTGTGAAAACCTCAGCCTTGTCTCGCTCGGCTGCTTTTGTGGCGACGGCTGATGAACTATCAATTAAGAAGCTTAGTAGATTATTAGAAGAAGACCTCATCGTCAAAGCGCTTAAAAAAGCAAAAGGAAATCGGACGCGAGCAGCTAAGTTTTTAGAAATTAGCCATCGAGCCTTACTGTATAAACTTAAAAAATATAAGCTCGAACAAAAGATAAGTACCCCCGAAGATTAATTGATCATATGTGGCGATCCGGCGAATCTGTGTGCTTAGCCCGAGATTCGTTCTTTTTTGGCAATCTCGAGATCTAGGTGGTATAAGCGTCGCGTTTAATGAGTGAAGGAGCTTTTAATGTTTAAACGAAAGAAAATCACAATTGTAGGTGCTGGCAATGTTGGAGCGACGGCGGCTCACTGGGCTGCTACAAAGCGTCTGGGTGACATTGTTCTTGTTGACTTATCTGAAGGGATACCCCAAGGCAAAGCTCTTGATTTACTTCAAGCAGGACCGGTGGATGGTTTTGATGTAAAAATTACAGGCACGAATTCCTACGAGCCTACTAAAGATTCAGACATTGTGGTGATTACGGCCGGTTCTCCGAGAAAACCTGGTATGAGCCGTGATGACCTCTTAGAAATAAACGCTAAGATTGTGAAAACGGTGACCACAGAAGTTGTTAAATACTCTCCTAATGCGATCTTGATTGTTGTCTCGAATCCTCTCGATGCCATGGTCCACGTAGCCGCCGAGGTTAGCCGTTTCCCTAAGAATCGCGTCTTCGGTATGGCGGGCGTTTTAGATTCCGCGCGATATAAAACATTTCTTGCAGAAGCACTGAAATGTTCGGTAAGAGATATTTCAGCTTTTGTCCTGGGAGGACATGGGGATACGATGGTCCCTGTTCCAGGTTATTCAACGATGGCAGGTATACCAATTAGTCAGCTCTTAGATCAAAAAACCATTGATGCTATTGTGGATCGCACGCGAAAAGGTGGCGCTGAAATCGTTAATCTTTTGAAAACAGGATCTGCTTACTACGCACCATCAGCTTCGGTCATCGAAATGGTCGAGGCTATTATTTACGATCAAAAAAGAATTCTCCCGTGCTGCGTAAAATTGGAAGGGGAGTATGGTATTAACGGTCTTTACGTAGGCGTTCCCGTGTGTCTGGGTGAGGGTGGCGTAGAACGTGTCATTGAAGTCGAGTTGTCTCAAGATGAAAAAAATGCTCTGGAGAAGTCGTCATCGGCAGTATCTGAGCTTATGGAAGCTGTTGCGAGGTTTTTATGAAAATCCATGAGTATCAAGCCAAAGAACTTTTGGCGACCTATAAGGTTCAGGTTCAACCCGGTTTGGTCGCCTATTCCCCCAGTCAAGCGGTTGACATTGCCAATAAAGTAACTCACGAGGGACCATGGGTTGTCAAAGCGCAAGTTCACGCGGGTGGAAGAGGAAAAGCTGGTGGTGTAAAATTTTGCAAAACGACCCAAGAGGTTAAAGAAGCGGCAGAAAAAATGATGTCAAAGCCTCTTGTAACCCATCAAACGGGCCCCGATGGTGTTGATGTCACCAAGCTTCTCGTTGTTAAAGCGGTAGATATTGCACATGAATTGTATTGTGCTCTCGTTTTAGATCGAAAGACATCATCGATCGTGATCATGGCCAGTCGAGAGGGTGGTATGGAAATCGAGGAAGTGGCCGAGAAAACGCCCGATAAAATTTTCAAAATCTGTGTGGATCCCGCGATGGGACACTCGGCATATCAATCTCGTATTCTTGCCTACGACTTAGGTTTACCAAAAGAGTTACACGCGCAGTTTGAAACGATGATTCAGGGTATGACAAAATTGTTTATTGAAAAAGATTGCTCTTTAGTCGAAATCAACCCCTTGGCAATCACTACTGACAATCAACTGATGGCTCTGGATGCTAAAGTAACGATCGACGACAACGCACTTTTTCGGCATTTTGATATTAAGGAACTTTTTGACCCCTCTCAAGAAGACCCCATTGATCTTGAGGCAGCGAAGTGGAATTTAAATTATATTCATCTCGACGGCAATATTGGATGTATGGTGAATGGAGCGGGCTTGGCTATGGCCACTATGGATATGATCAAAATGGCGGGCGGAGAACCTGCTAACTTTCTTGACGTCGGTGGAGGAGCCTCTTCTGATATGGTTCGAGAGGCCTTTAAAATCTTAATCAGTGACAAAAAGGTTAAAGGCATCTTTGTAAATATATTTGGAGGAATAATGAAGTGCGACGTTTTAGCCAAAGGTATTGTAGAGGCAGTGACCCAGGTCGGTCTCAAAATTCCTCTGGTGGTACGTCTTGAAGGCACCAATGTCGAACAGGGTAGAAAATTATTGAATGATTCAAAGCTAAATATTTTTGCGACCTCCGATATGGGCGAGGCTGCAACGCTCATCGTTAAAAAGGTGATGGAGTAGAGCCATGGCAATTTTAGTAGATAAAAACACAAACGTCTTGGTCCAGGGCATTACAGGTTCAAGTGGGTCATTTCACGCAAAAATGTGTAAGGAGTACGGAACCAAAGTGGTGGCAGGTGTGACACCAGGTAAAGGCGGCAAGAGTATTGAAGGCATTCCTGTTTTTAATACAGTCCACCAAGCGAAACGCGAACATCAAATTGATGCCACAATGATTTACGTTCCTGCACCTTTTGCAGCAGATGCCATATTTGAAGCAATCGATGCACAGATTCCACTTATTGTTTGTATTACAGACGGGGTACCGGCCATCGATATGGCTAAAGTAAAGAACGTATTGGAGCACAGTCAGTCGCGAATGATCGGACCGAACTGCCCTGGTTTGATTACACCCGGGGGCGCAAAAATTGGCATTATGCCAGGTTATATTCACCGTCCTGGAAAAATCGGTGTTCTCTCAAGGAGCGGAACATTGACTTACGAGGCAGTGTATCAACTGACACAAAATGATTTAGGCCAGTCCACTTGTGTTGGCATTGGCGGTGATCCAATTATTGGGTCAACATTCCTAGACTTATTGCCTTTGTTTGAAGCAGACACCGATACTGAAGGTCTCATTCTCATCGGTGAAATTGGTGGAACTGCCGAGGAAGAGGCAGCAGAATATATCCATAAACATTTTACAAAACCGGTTGTCGGATTCATTGCCGGGACAACTGCTCCAAAGGGAAGGCGCATGGGACATGCAGGCGCTATTATTACTGGAGGCAAAGGCACTGCTGAGCAAAAGAAAAAAGCGATGACCGTAGCCGGAATTCACGTGGTTGATAATCCTGTGAATATTGGTTCGACCATGAAAAAAGTTTTAAGCCAGTCGGTTTAGTCACAAAAAAAGGAGATACACATGACAGCACAACACACACTTGCGATGATCAAACCTGATGGCGTTAGAAAAAGGCTAGTAGGAGAAATCATTGGGCGATACGAAAAGGCAGGATTGCAGGTTGCCACGATGAAGATGTTTCACATGACCAAAAGAGAGGCCGAAAGCTTCTATAAGGTTCATAGTGACAAGAGTTTTTTTGATAGTCTTACAGATTTTATGTCTTCGGGGCCTATTATTGCGCTGGTGCTTCGGGGTGAAAATGCAATAAGCAAAAATCGAGAACTCATGGGAGCAACGAATCCTAAGGAAGCGGTCGAAGGAACGATTCGCAAAGCTTTTGCATCAGATATTGAAAAAAATATTGTTCATGGTTCCGATGCGCCAGAAACTGCAGAAAAAGAAATTCGTTTTTTCTTCTCTGACCTAGATATTCTTAGATCGAATCCATAAACCTCGTGGAATCGATTCTTGCTCTGACTTTTGATGAATTTAAGGATCGAATCGTTGACCTTTTGGTGCCGCGCTATCGTGCGGCTCAAATTTACGAGTGGATTTTCCAAAGAGGAGCAACAACTTTCGACGAAATGACTAACTTGCCGGTCGCATTTCGGCAAGAGCTTTCTAAGTTATATAAGTTTCCAAAATTAGAAGTTTCTCACTTGAATTCATTGGATGGAACGAAGAAATTTCAGTTTATGTTGGAAGATGGTCATATCATTGAATCCGTGTGGATGCCGGAGGAAAAAAGAAACACACTTTGTGTGTCGTCTCAGGTTGGTTGCGCCATGAAATGTGCATTTTGCGTGACTGGTGCAATTGGATTTAAGCGAAATTTAACTGCAGAAGAGATTGCAATGCAGGTTTGGGCCATCAAATGTGTCGAAAAGCTTCCACTTACCAATGTTGTTTACATGGGGATGGGTGAACCTCTTCTCAATATTGATCATGTGGTTCGAAGCATCGAGCTTCTCACGGATAAAATTGGTATTGCTGTCGGCAAACGAAGAATCACAGTCTCCACCGTAGGTATTGTTCCTAAGATACGTGAGTTTGTGGCAAAAACAGATGTTAAGTTGGCCGTATCATTGACCGGAACGAACAATATCGACCGCGATCATTGGATGCCTATTAATAAATCTCATAATTTAGAAAAGCTAACAAGCGAGTTAAAGTCGATTCCTTGGGCCGAAGGAAGAAAAATCACATTTGAAGTAGTCATGATCAAAGACAAAACTGATTCTGAAAATCAGGCCAGGGAATTGGCTAAGCTATTGCAAGGGATTCCTTCAAAAGTAAACTTGATCCCTTACAACGAAAACTCATTTTTCCCTCAACTTAAAACGCCATCCCCTGAAAAGATAGAGAAGTATAAGCAAGTGCTCTTGTCTCAAGGCGTATTTGCCATGATTCGCCTCAATCGAGGTGCCGATATCATGGGCGCCTGTGGCCAATTGGCAGGCCAATCTCTAGGTCAAAATGCTTGAAAACGAGAATCTCTTAATCTAAGAGGTAAA
>JAGRAY010000033.1 GCA_020434375.1 Bdellovibrionales bacterium
TCATCTCTTCGAAAAAATGCGCGTGCCGTGAATACGTTTCTTCGAGAAGCCAAGTCTGCAGCTTCTTTAAACCACCCTAATATTGTAATTATTCACGATACTGGCACTCAAAATGGGGACTACTATATTGCCATGGAGTTTATCGATGGCTATACGCTGAAAGAAGTCTTAAAGGTACAACATAAATTTCCGTTGGACCAATTGCTTCCTATTTTAAAACAGCTCATCGATGGATTAGATTACGCACACTCAAAAAATGTTGTTCACAGAGACTTAACCACAAACAACATCATGATCACCAAGCAGAAGGCAATAAAAATTATGGATTTTGGTCTTGCAAGAGTTATGAAAGAACTACAAAATGAGCAATCTATTATCGGCGGCACGCCTTCCTTTATGTCTCCAGAGCAAACCCTTGGTAAACCCATTGATCTTCGAACAGATATCTACTCGCTGGGAATCTGTATTTTTGAGCTGACTTTAGGTGAACTTCCATTTCAAAAAGGAGATCTAGGCTATCACCATCTACATACTACCCCGCCAACACCAAAAAGAATTGACCCCTCTATTCCGACGGTGTTGAATGACGTCATCTTGAAATGCCTAGAAAAATCTCCAGATGCACGCTTTCAATCTATTTCTGAAATAAAGGAGATCATTGAATCGCTATGAAAACTGTGGATCCCATGCACCTTCGTTCTTCAGTCGTCACGATTGACTCGGCCAAGCTCGCAAAAAACTGGAATCTTACGAAAAGCCTTCTACCCACCACCAGTCGTATTTTACCTATGGTAAAAGCCAATGCCTACGGTCATGGAGATATTCTCATTGCAAATGTAGTATCGAAGTTAGGAGCAGTGGGTGTGGGCGTCGCTGATCTAGGTGAGGCTGTTTCGTTGAGAGATCGATCGTTCAAAGGTGAAATCCTATGCATGGGTCCTTTAAGTGGCGAATGCGTTGAGTTCGGTATCGACCAAGATGTCATTTTAAACATCAGAAGCTTGGAAGAACTAAAAATCATGCAAGACCTCCAAAGTAGAACAAGTCGGCCTTTTCGATTTCATATCAAAATCGACTCCGGAATGAATCGCTGGGGCTTTAGAAGCAATGAGTGGGAAAAAGCTGCAAATGAAATAAATAAGCTCTCCTGTGGTATCCCTGAGGGAATTTACACACACCTCTGTGAATCTAATAATCCAGACCAAACATTTACCAAAGAGCAGATCAAACGTTTTTCACATGCCGTCACGATATTTGAAAAGATACTGAAAAAGCGCCTTATTCGTCATTGCGCAAATAGTGGAGGAATACTTCACCATCCAGAAAGTCATTTTGATTGGGTGCGTCCAGGTGTTGCAATGTACGGGTATCCGACTCTCAATGGTAAAGAACTCGACTATAAACCTATTTTGAAATGGAAGGCCCAGCTCTTTCAAGTGCAACAAATAGAACCGGGCGACACCGTGGGATACAATCGAACCTTTCGAGCATCCCGCAAAATGACGCTTGGAGTTGTTGGCGTGGGATATG
The DNA here is from genome assembly GCA_020434375.1 of Bdellovibrionales bacterium. GTDB lineage: Bacteria > Bdellovibrionota_G > JALEGL01 > JALEGL01 > JAGRAY01 > JAGRAY01. The sequence continues at coordinate 1,531 of JAGRAY010000033.1, forward strand.
GCGATGGTTACCAACGAGGTTATGCCTCCGCCAATATTGATTATCGTGGCCACCATCTGAAAATTGTGGGAATCATTTGTATGGATGCACTCATGGTCGACCTAACAAATGTCCCAAAGCCCATGGTCGGTGAAGAAGTGACTCTCATTGGAAGCGAATCTGACTCTCCTACAGCTTGGGATTTAGCCCATTTAACTCAAACCATCCCTTATGAAGTTCTAACACGAATTCAAAGTCGCGTTCCTCGGGTTTTACAATAAGTCATGACCAAGTTTTTCGACCAATACGTAGAACCCTTTGTCTCGAGCTTCGGCAGAATTTTTGTTAGCCTCTTTAACGCTTCTAGAGTTGCCCTGGAAGAAATGGGTCGAATGCTTCGAATGTTATGGGCATCGTGTAAATTGGTCGTTACTCCTCCTGTCAGATGGCAACTCATTGTAGATCAAATGCAGTTCATTGGCGTAGGATCCTTGTTTATTGTTGTGCTTACCGCCATTTTTTCAGGGATGGTCTTTGCTCTTCAAAGTGGACGTGCATTTGCAATTTTTGGTGCTGAAACGCTCACGGGTGCTGTCGTAACCATTACTCTTTCAAGAGAGCTCGCACCTGTTTTGACAGCACTCATGGTAACTGCGCGCTCTGGATCAGCGATGGCCGCTCAAATAGGCACGATGCAAGTGACTCAACAAATTGAAGCCCTTAGTGCCATGGCTGTTAACCCCATTGATTACCTTATCGCTCCGCGGATCGTTGCTGCCATATTAGTGATGCCCATGCTAACTTCAATTTTCGATTTTGTTGGACTTCTTGGTGCTTATATCGTTTCAACCAAGCTCCTTAATATTGATCCGGCTATGTTTATGGAAAAAATTCGATACTACGTTGATGTGGCAGATATTGTTCAAGGTCTTTTTAAGTCGATATTTTTCGCAGTCATACTGTCTCTTGTTTCTTGCTACCAAGGCCTTCAGGCGCAAAAAGGTGCCTATGATGTAGGCAGAAGAGTAACGATGGCAGTGGTTATCTCGTCTGTAGCCATCTTAGTAGCAGATTACTTTTTAACGGCTCTTTTGTTTTAGGATATTTATGATCGAGTTTAGAAACGTTTCAAAAAATTTTGGTGAACAAAACGTACTCGACAAACTCAATCTAGTCGTCGAGGAAGGAAAGATCACTGCGATCATGGGTCCCAGTGGAGCTGGGAAATCTGTAACATTAAAACTGCTAATGGGGCTCTTAAAGCCTGATGAAGGGCAAATATTTGTGCACGGATCAGATATTTGTGCTCTAGCAGATGATGAACTCGCCAGTCTTCGAAAGAAATTTGGTATGCTTTTTCAAGATGCAGCTCTTTTTGACTATATGAATGTTTTTGAGAATGTAAGCTTCCCACTTTATGAACATACAAAACTTTCAGATGAAGAAATCGAAAAACGGGTTGAAGCCAGCTTAAACGAGGTTGGCCTAGAAAATGTAAATCAAAAATTACCTAACGAACTCTCCGGTGGTATGAGGAAAAGAGTGGGCCTCGCACGGGCCATTATTCTAGAACCCCCTATTGTGTTATTTGATGAACCCACAACTGGTTTGGATCCTATCATTACGTCTCAAATTGGGGATCTCATTCTTGAAACTCATGCCAAGAGAAATAACACTTTTCTTATGATTAGCCATGATTTAGCCCTTAGCTATCGAGTTGCACATAAAATCGCAATGTTATACAAAGGCCAAATTGTTGAATTTGCTTCTCCAAAGGAATTGAAGTATTCGACGCATCCGTTTGTGAGAGAGTACTTACAAGCTCAACTTAACTTGGAAGGTTCTAGGTGAAACGACGGTTTTCTCCAGATTTTGCGGTGGGAGTATCTGCTCTTTTGGGCCTACTCATCATGATCTATTTTTCGTTGGAAGTGAACGACACAGGATCACTGGGTTCCAAGACGACCACCTACTATGCTTTTTTTGATTCTGTTTCAGGATTGGTCAAAAGAACCCCCATTGAGGTTGCCGGTATTATTGTGGGTTATATCGAAAATATAAGTCTGGAAAACAACAAAGCTAAAATTGAAGTCAAACTCAAAAGAGATATTAAAGTTTACGACAATGCTCTTTTAGAAATTAAAGATCGTGGTGTCTTAGGAGACAAATTCGTACAACTGCATCTGGGTGACCCTAGCCTTCCTGTTATACCATCTGATGGAACTATCAAAAACACAAGCTCTGGTGGAGGCTTTGAAGAGATGTCAGCGGCGCTCAATGAGGTTACAAAAACTATTCGAACACTGCTAGAATCTGATAACCCAGAAGGTGCCTTGGGACACACCATCGTGAACATTCGAGATATGACGGCTGATCTTCGTGACATCGTCGATCACAACCAAGTACGCATCGACGAAATTTTACGTAATATTGAAATGTTTTCAAAAGACCTCAGCGAAATTTCACGAGAAAATAAAGATGAAATTAAAACTGTTCTGGCGTCGCTTGGCGACGTCGCAAAATCTTTAAAAACATCTCTGGGAAAAGATGGCAACGTAACCCATGCAACTGAAAAGCTGGATCAAACAATGGCCTCTATTCAAAATATGGTCGAAAAAATAGAAAGAGGAGAGGGAACTCTCGGGAAAATCATTAATGATGAAACCACTATTAACAATATCAATGAAACCGTAGAAGGCCTCAACGATACTCTTGGATTATTCCGAAAAATACAACTTGGTTTGAGGTACCGTGGAGAATATTTAACGTCCGCAGGTCAAATGCAAAATCTTATAGGGTTTACAATTGCGCCAAGCCCCGACAAATATTTACTCCTAGAGCTTGTGAGTGCTCCGGTTGGACAGACCCGAATTACAGATACAATCGTTAATTCTGGTGGCAGCACCATCAGCTCCACACAAACGGTACAAACTAACGATCGAATCACATTAACACTTTTATTTGCAAAGCGCCTCTTGGACATGACCTTTCGCTTTGGCATGATTCGAAGCGAAGGCGGTGCCGGTCTTGATTTTCATTTATTCAAAGACAAATTGGTACTCTCAATGGAAGGGTTTGATTTTAATCGCTATAACAATCGGGCGCATCTTCGAGCTTATGCCACCCTTATTCTTTACAAACATCTTCTACTAACAGGTGGTGTGGATGATTTCGCAAACAAGACGGGTGGTAAAAATGCTTTCTTTGGAGCAGGAATACAGTTTACAGAAAACGATTTAAAGGCACTCATTCCAGTTTTAGGAGGGTTAAATTAGATAATGGATCAACTTAGAAAAGTTAAAAGGGCTCTCATTAGTGTCAGCGACAAAACTGGTCTTGATGATCTTGTTCGATATTTGAGTGAATCAAATGTAGAAATTTTGGCATCTGGTGGCACGTATCAACATCTTAAGTCGATCGGTGTGAACCCGATTGATGTGTCATCGTATACGCAAAGCCCTGAACTATTTGATGGAAGAGTTAAGACGCTTCATCCTAAAATTCACGGAGGCATTCTTGCTGTTCGCGACAATGATACGCATGTTCAACAAATGCAAGAGCATGGTATTCTTGAAATTGATCTAGTCGTCGTGTCCTTGTATCCTTTTGAAGAGGCTTTGCAAAAACCAGGTATCAGCGAAGAAGAACTCATTGAAAAAATAGATATCGGCGGACCTTCACTCATTCGAAGTGCTGCAAAAAACTATCGATACGTCAGTGTGTTGGTTCAACCAGAGCAGTACAAAACATTTATCAATGAATTAAAAGAAAACAGTTTTCAAACATCCCTTAGTTTTCGCAGACAACTTGCCAAAGAAGCATTTTCGAGAACAGCAGCGTTTGATGCAACCATTTCTACCTATTTTAGAAAAAATGAGTCAATTATTCCACCTAGCTTCACAATGTCACTTAGAAAAATGATTTCACTTCGTTATGGAGAAAATCCCCATCAACAGAGTGGCTACTACATGGAAACGCATAAACAACATACTTGCCTAGAAAACATTCTTCAGGGAAAGCAAATTTCTTATAATAATATTCAAGATATTCATGCCGGAGTCAGCTTATGCATGGATATGAATGCACCCTTTTGCACCGTGATTATTAAACATGGCAACCCGTGCGGAGTAGGAATATCTTCTTCCTCTCTTGAAGAGTCATACAAGCGAGCACTCGAATGTGATCCGGTTTCTGCTTTTGGCGGTATCGTTGTTTTTAGTGCGCCTGTGAACGGCACATTGGCTCAGATCACCACCAAGCTATTTACAGAAATTGTTGTCAGCCCACAATTTTCTCCGGAGGCCAGAACTGTCTATAGCAAAAAGACCAATTTGAGACTTGTTGAAATCGAGTATGACACTTTGAAAAATAGTTTAACTCGTTATGACATACGGCGGGCACTGGACGGATATCTGGTTCAAGACGTTGATCGTTCAACGGAAAACCTGGCTGAGGCAAAAATTGTTACAACTCGTTCGCCTTCAAGTGAAGAGTTTGAGGCTTTGAGTCTAGCTTGGAAAACATCCAAGCATGTTAAGTCTAATGCAATAATCGTAAGTAATTCGTTTCAAACACTTGGAATTGGAGCCGGCCAAATGAACCGTCTCGCTTCTGTAAAATTAGCAACACAAGCGTTACCTCAAGGCCAAAGCGTTTTGGCTCTGGCGTCAGATGCATTTTTTCCATTTAGAGACGGTGTTGATGAAGCTGCTAAGTATGGTGTGACATGTATTGTTCAGCCTGGAGGATCCGTCAAAGATAACGAAGTGATCGACGCGGCCAATGCTCACCAAATTGCTATGATCTTTACAGGGGTCAGACACTTTAATCACTGACAATTGAATTCAGTTGCTTTATGCTCTGGATTCAAAGACGATGAAAAAAGCATCTCTCAAAAATATCCTTCTCATTACATTCGTTGTATTTATCTCTGCTGCCCTTGCTGCCTTGTTTCACTTTGGCATCATTGGATCGCCCTCGCCTCTGTCTCATGCCGACTTCCAGTCATTTCATGCGAACCTATCGAGCAAATACGAAGGATCACTCACAACTCTGAGTCATCAGGAAAGAACTCAGTTTGTGCGCGCCGCACAAGCATTTATAAAGTCGGGTCATTGGGCAAATACTTCCAAAGCTATTTCTTACTTGGAGAAGGCCTATTTATCAAAACCCGCGTCATCAGACCTATTAGGGGAACTTCTTTTGGCTTATAGCAAGCAACCGATAGATCAAGAAAATGCATTAAAACGACTTGAAACATTATCAAGAACGTTCAATGATATGTATCCTGGGAATCGAGATGGATGGGAAACCACGGCTAGATTAAAAATAAAAAAGCATTTTTTTAATGAAGCGACTGTCGCTTTGGAAAGAGCGAAAGACATTAAATCCTCATCAGACCTGGTAGTTTTGGAAGCTTTACTCGCTCTTGAGCAATTTGGTTCACCACGAAATAATGACAAAATTGCAGATGCCTTAGAAAAGGTTTCTTCTGTTTTAAACTTGAATCCAAATCATCTCGAAGGTTTAGAAGTCAAAGGTCGTATATTAATAGCACTATCTAGACCTTATGCAGCAAAGCAAACATTTGAAACAAGATTAAAGCTTGCACCTGGTGATCCACTTGCTTATTACTACATGGGCATCATTCAGGAACGTGCAGGATTCTGGAATACTGCTAAAACCATGTTTCAAAAATCTCTGCGTAGTTTTCCAGAGCATCCTTTACCCAGGCTACGTCTTGCAGATATTTACCACTACAACGATCACAATGATAAATATGCTGAGGCACATTATCGAAACTTGATGACAAGATATCGAGAATACCTCAGCAAGGATACACGAATTAAAGCCGAGAGATCTTTCACGGAGACACTGTTTGAGCGTGGAAAAAGAGAAGAAGCACTTCGCATGATTCACTCGAATCATTATATGGATATAGATCCAAATCTAAAGCAAATTTCACTGGTCAAAAAACTGGGATTTTTTCCAATGAACTCTGATTTTCCTGAACATATTTACTTGCGTGCTCTTTTCTACCTTGAAGATGGGCACATCGATAAAGCCAATTCTCTATTTAAGGCATATCTTGCAAAAGATCCGAGTGATTACCATGCTATGGTCTATACGATCACGACACTTATTCACCTTGGTCAACTTCCAGAAGCAACCGAACTTGCCAATAAATTGGCCTCTGACCTCGAATTTATTCGTCCAACAGATTACTGGACACCACTGGATCAAGAAAAACCTGCCATCAATTGGCGCTTGACTAATAAATTACTTTCTAAAAAACTGCCTGAATCTTCACGTTCGACATCAATGACTATCTTTTTGGCGCTCGTCCAAAATAAAATAGGACAGAGCATTGTAGCACGAAGGCGGCTTCGAAAAGCAATCTCTGATCTTCCAACGATTGATTTATTATGGCTTCATTTAGGTTATATGGATTACAGAAGTGGAGCAGTTGGGGCAGCTCGAAATTCTTTTAAAAGAGCACTAGATCTTAATCCAAAAAATATGCATGCGCGTTTTCTTCTAGGCAAGACTCATCTCGAGCAAAATCATAAGAAATTGGCTCGGCAACTTTTTGAAGAAGTTCGAGATGATCCGAACCTAGGTCATAAAGCCCTCTATGAGTTAGGGCTCATGGAGGTACACCAAAAAGATATTTTCAATGCCATAGGCTTTTTTCAAAAATCTTTGGATAAAAGCGAATTTTATATCCCTTCCTGGATCGAATTATTAAAAAATGGTAAAGCTACGCCATGAAAGTCCTGCTAATAGGAGGAGGTGCAAGAGAACATGCTCTTTGTTGGAAACTAGCAAGCAGCCCGAAAGTAACGACTATTTATACAAGTCCTGGTAATCCCGGAACCGAAGCCATTAAAAAAAATAAAAATGTCAACCTGGCAACTAGTCCTGCTATTCTTGAATTCGCACAAAATCAATCAATTGACCTCACTGTGGTTGGACCGGAGAAGCCGCTTTGTGACGGTATTGTCGATCTTTTCAAAGAAAAAGGACTTTCGATATTTGGGCCCAGCAAACAAGCATCACAACTAGAAGGATCAAAATTATTTGCCAAGCAATTTATGTATCAAAATGATATTCCATCGGCCACTTATGAAGTGTTTGATGACCTTCCTTCCCTTAAAAGATTTTTAGAAACTGCTGTCTATCCTTGTGTTCTCAAAGCAGATGGATTGGCTGCTGGCAAAGGCGTTAAACTTTGCTTCGATAAAAATGAGGCCATCGAATTTGCGATTGATTGTATGGAAAAACGTCGTTTTTTACATTCCGGCACAGTCATGCTCGTCGAAGAATTTTTAGAAGGTTTTGAGATTTCTTTTTTAGTACTTGCGGCTGGTAAAAACTATATACCTTTAGAACTTGCCCAAGATCACAAGAAGCTTTTGGAAGGTGATAAAGGACCCAACACAGGTGGCATGGGTGCCTATTGTCCGGCTCCACTTCTTACAAAATCACAACAAGAAATAATTGAGAGTACTATCATCAAAAAAACATTGGTTGCGCTAGAGAGTCAAGGCAATCCGTTTTACGGAATACTGTACGCTGGCCTCATGATTAATTCCAAGGGGGTCAAGGTTTTGGAATACAACGTAAGATTCGGGGATCCCGAAGCTCAAGTTATTCTTCCGAGACTAAAAAGCGACTTGGCAGAAATCATGCTCGGTGTCAGCCAAGGCCAATTGCCCGACAAATTAGAATGGGATAATCGAGTGGCACTAGGTATTACGCTCGCAACCGAGGGCTACCCTGATCATCCGAACACAGGTCAGATTATCTCTGGTGTTTTGAACATAAAAGATGATCACGATGTACATATTTTTCATGCTGGAACAACGCGAAAAGGAAGCGACCTCTTGACTTCAGGTGGACGGGTCTTAACTGTCGTTGGCATGGGCTCCACTTTGAATGAGGCACGCCTAAAAGCATATGAAGCTGCTAATGCAATCTCATATGAGGGTAAAAACTACCGAAAAGATATTGGCCGTGGCTCGCATTAGACCTTTTGCACCCTTAACTTATAACCGAAGTCTAATAGGATCTTTGGGCGATGTATTGTCTCCTCCGTATGATGTCATCAAATCATCAGATCGCTTGCGGCTGAATAATAAATCAAAATGGAACGCTGTTAATCTGGATCTAACATCCCCTTCAGACGATGCCCCATCATCGACTGTTTCTGCTCACGAGGAATCAAAACATCTTTTGGATCAATGGATTAAAGACAAGATTCTAGTTCAAGAAAAGACTCCCACTATCTTCATTTTGAAAGATCACTTTGAATTTCAAGGTACATCCTTTTCTCGAATAGGCATACTTTGCACACTCAAACTAGAAGCACCCGGTTCTTGTGTTCTTCCACATGAAAAAGTGCTGCAAACTCCAATAGATGATCGCATGAAACTCATTCAACAAACTCAAACTCATCTGAGTCCCGTGTTTTTCTTATGCCAAGATGCGACAGAGCGAATTCAAAAAACTCTATCGGCCATTACACAAAACACAAAATCAGAACACTTTGATAGCCCATTTCCTGGCAGTAGCCATACCCTGTGGAGCATCACAGATTCCTCAAAGATTGATCCGATCGTGGATTTTTTCTCTGATCAACGTCTTCTTATCGCAGATGGTCATCATCGATACCAGACATCACTCCTATATAGCCAAATACCAGAAAATACCTCTAACGAGGAAGCCTCGTGGTGCCTTGCATACATCTCGTTTTTCCCATCATCCGGATTTGTGCTTTCTTCTTTTCACAGAGAGGTAAGTTCAACGATAAGCACAGAAAAGTTTGTAGACCAGATGCCCAACAGCATAAGTGTCCAATCTATTCCTTTAGATTGGAACACATTTGAAAAGCAAAGTTCCTCATTAGGGCTTATCTCCAGTGATCAACAATCTCTATTCACATTGCAACCAAAGGAAGACTTTGACTTGATTTCAGACGAACTTTCATTGGTGCCTAGCTGCCTTTTGAATTCCTTGCTTCTAAATATACTAGGCATTGATATTACAAAGAAAGAAGACCAAAAGACCGTGCTATACCATTCTGATCGAACTTCTTTGATAAACTCCAATAACCCTAACACTCTAAAGTTTTGGTTAAAACCTGCGTCTATTCATGGTGTATATAATCTTGCAAAGAAAGGAATTACGCTTCCTCCAAAATCAACCTACTTCTTTCCAAAAGTTCCAACTGGCATTGCGTTCCATAAGATCGTCGATACTGCTTAGATTGATTAGCTTTGCCCTTCAGAAATCATTTGTTTAAAAGATTTTGCAAAATAAGTGATAATTTTATCAGCACCCGCTCGTTTAATGCTAGTTAAGGTTTCAAGAGCCAAAGCGTTTTCGTCTCCCCATCCCATTTCACCCATCGCGCGTATCATTGAATACTCACCACTTACTTGATACGCAAATACAGGAACATTAAACCGACTTTTAGCCAAGCGAATGATATCGAGATAGGCAAGTGCGGGCTTGACCATAATCATATCTGCGCCTTCACTAATGTCGGCAGCAATCTCTCGTGCTGCTTCTCTTCTATTGGATACATCCATTTGGTATGTTTTTCGATCACCTCGTTTAGGCGAAGAATGAGCAGCATCTCTAAATGGTCCATAAAATGCAGAACAATACTTCGCTGCATATGAAAGCATTGGAGTATATTCAAAACCATTTGCATCTAGCGCCTGCCTAATGAAACCTATGCGACCATCCATCATATCAGATGGTGCAATGATATCCGCACCAGCATGTGCATATGAAAGTGAAGCTTTAGCCAAAAGTTCCAAAGTTTTTTGATTATCAACTGTGCCAGATTGAGACAAATGACCACAGTGACCATGATCAGTATAAGCACATAAGCATACGTCAGCAATGACTGTAATATTTGGAAAGCGACGCTTTATTTCTGACAATGCTCGTTCCACAAGATTCCCCTTAGACCATGCCGAGGATCCCTGACTATCTTTAGTCTCAGGAACGCCAAAAAGAATAATCTTATTGATTTCACAAAAGCTCAAAGAGTCTAAATCTTTTAAAAGACAGTCAATTGAGTACCGACTAATACCAGGCATGGATTCAATTGGTTCTTCTCTATTGTTACCATCAACCACAAAATACGGTTGAATCAAATCGGACACCTCAACGGTAGTTTCTCTAACAAGCTCCCGAACCATTGCATTGGCTCGTAAACGACGTCCCTTAAAGGGTATTTTCATTTTTTTTCCTTTCCCATAATTTCATGAAGTCGACCATTTCTTCTGAGCATGGTCTAGTGCATTCAACGGTAACTTTCCAGTTTAAAGATCTAATAGCGTTCGAGGTTATTTGTCCAATTGATGCGATTTTAATTTGTGGTTTGTCAATCCAACTGCTTTCATCGGCGTCGCGAAGCATTTGCCAAAATGCCTTGACCGCACTTGGAGAGAAAAAAGTAATCCAGTCAAATATTTCGCACCGAAGTAAATCAAAGTGATGCCTGGCATCTTCTCGTGCCACGGTCTCATATAACTCCAACTCTACGACCTCAGAAAAATATAATCTAAGAGAATCCACAAACTCTTTTCTCGTCTCTCTGGCCTTTGGAAACAAAACTTTTTCCCCACGCAAGTCATCAATATTTTCTAAATGATTGGTCATTTCTTCACTGGCATGATGTGCTTTTGGTGTGAAATAAACTTTCATATTTCGCTCACGGCACGCTCTTTCTGTCTTTGGTCCAATGCAAATTATTTTTTGATGCTTTTTCAGCTTTATATGATTTACACCTATCCAATCGTGAAAGAATCCCACTGCATTCTGACTTGTGAAAACAATCACATTACATTTAAGAATATCTTCCACTTTAATTGAAGGGTGTAGGCGACGCACTTGTATCATTGGTATTGACGTAGGAATTGCCTTTTCTTGCACTAGGAGTGCAATCAATTCTGATGATAAATTGTCCTGTCGTGTAACTAAAATACGTTTATTTTGTAATGGAAACAATAGAGATTAATCCTTTTTAAAGTCAGCAAGAATTGTCTTAGCTCCACGGCTTATCATTGCGTCGAATAATTTGAGAGGAAAATCAGAACTTTGATCCATTGTTCCATTAACCTTACATTTTATTTCTTTCTGTGAGTTTGCAAGATAGCCGATCATTGCAAGAGTGCCATCTTGACGTTCTCGCAAGAAACATCCAACTGGCACTGTACACCCTCCTTCCATGAGGGACAGAAATTCTCGTTGTAGTTTTGCAAAATGAAATGCTTTAAGATTATTGATTCTAGCTAATATGGTCTGAACAACTATATCTTCTTTTTTGCATACGATGGCTAACATACCTTGGCCGGTAGCTGGAACAAAAATATCTGGATCGAAAGCGTGGCTAATTTTGGAGTTCAGTTGCAGCCTTGATAGGCCAGCATGCGCTAGAATAATACCACTAATCGACTTGTTATTTTCTAGCTTCCGAAGACGAGTTTCTATATTGCCTCGCCACTCGACCACCTTAAGATCTGGCCTCAAATGCTTAATGATAGTTTGTCTTCGAATACTAGACGTACCAACAATAGCATTTTGAGGAAGATTGTCGAAAAGCTCACCTTCTCGGGACACAAATACATCTCTTGGATCCTCTGGTTCTGGAACACAAACCAACTTCAACTCGCTAGGTAGCTCCGAGGGAAGATCTTTCATACTATGAACGGCGAAATCAATTTCACCTCGCAACAAAGCATCATCCAGTTCCTTAGTAA
>JAGRAY010000034.1 GCA_020434375.1 Bdellovibrionales bacterium
CAAAGTCCCCGACTTCACCCAACAGAGCCGGCAAGCACCCGAAGGCGAAGCCGCTGAGGGGGAGGCTCCATCGGCTTTGCCGATGGAGGGGGCGACGCGAGCCCCTATAATAGAAGCTTGAGCTACGGACTTATTTTAATACTGTAGCTGCCTATCGAGGGTCTGGTGGGTATGTTGAGATCCATGTCGATATTTAAACGAGTAAAAGGTCCCATTGCTTTTTCGCAACATTGATATTCTAAAGATGACAAGAGGTTGCCTTGGGCATCGAAAAAACTAAACGAGACCATTCCACTTTGAACATATCCTCCTGTTGGGTTTAAAAGAATGGATTTTAACGTCATATAGTCTTGAAAGTATGAAGTTTGAAACACAATAGGTTTGTAATCAATGATATTGAGTTGTTGAGGCCGAATGATTTGACCGTGGTTTATTGATAACCAAATGGCTTTAGGATGAAATGAACCCACTCGGTAAGCGACAATTAAAAAAAATAGGATAATCGAAATAACAAAAAATACGGCCGTGTTTCTGGTGATCTCTCGTTTTGAAATGCCACTGACGGTCACTTTGGCTCCCATATTATCTTCGCTAGATCTCTTGAATGATTGACGAACCTTCGTTTGGTATTTTTGCATTACTTCTTCAGTGACTTGAAATCCCGATGGACTGTAAGAGTTCGATTCGGCTACGGTCTCAGTAGGCGGTTCTGATACGGATTTTTCAGCATCCATCTCTTTTGTAGAATTTTCAGCGAGATCATCAGCGCTGGCCATAATGAGGTCAGAAAGTGAATCAGACTCGGGTTGCTTTGTGTCTGCGTCGGAGTTTTGAGGAGAAATCGTGAAAACATGTCCACATTTCCCACACCGTCCTTTTAAACCCTCGGATGGAACGGCTTGGTCGTCGAGTTGCAAAGGGGCATTGCATTTTTCACATTGGATACTTATCATTTGGGCGACTCCACATAGTATATATGATAGAAATTCTTTTTAGAACTATCAGTCATGAAAATAAGATTTTGGATTGGAATATTTATAGGTCTGCTTGCGGCCTGGTTTAGCCTTAAAGATGTTTCTTGGGCAAAAGTCTATGTAACATTGAGTCAAATTGACACTTTGCCGATTCTCGGTGTTTTTGGCTGCCTTATTGTGACCTATGCTTTTCGGGCGGGTCGATGGGTTACGTTACTATCTCCGTTAAAAGAAATATCTTGGAAAGAGTCCTTTGCAATCAATGCCGTTGGATTTTTGTCGATACATATATTGCCGTTGCGGCTTGGTGAATTTACAAGACCTTACCTACTTCGAACGCGCCATGAAATATCCCTTTCTTCCGGAATGGCCATTGTTTTGATCGAACGATTGTTTGATGGTTTTGCATGCACGCTCGGCCTATTTATTGGACTTGTTTCTATTTCAGAAGGATCCATGGAGATGTCGGGATGGACATTAGGCCTAAATTCCCTTGCTTGGATTTCTTTTTTGATTTTTGTTCCGATTACAGGTTTTTTTATTGTCGTTGCAATGAATAGAGTTCTTTTCTTAAGGCTTGTATCTTTTGTGATGAGCTACTTTCCAGACAAAATCGGAAAAAGCGTATCGGGCTTTGCAAATAATTTTCTGATGGGTCTTAGTGCTTTGCCAAATGCACGAAGTTTTTTTCTCGTGAGCCTTCAAACTCTTGGAATTTGGGGTGTCATGCCATTGGCCTATCAGTGTTTGCTTTGGTCGTTTGGGATTGATCTCACGTGGACAGCACCATTTAGTATTATGGGTATTGCGGCACTCGGTATTATGGTTCCGGGTCCTCCAGGGTTTGTTGGTACTTTTCAACTTTTTGTACAGGCAGCATTGGCTGTATACGGTATTTCAAAGTCCGTAGGTTTTGCTTATGCGATTCTTTTTTATAGTATCAATATGATCTTTGTTGTGTTGATTGGCGTGATGTTTTTTAAAACGATGGCAACCCCTTTGAGTTCTTTTGTTGTAAATCTTTCTAATAAATCTACGTCATGAAACGTCATGGCGTTGAGAGTAGAACTTTGAATCTTAATTTAATGGGTGTGGTTTATTTTGCCATGTTTTTTATATCGTTTTTGATCAATTCGATAAGGCCAATATTTTATTTCCCAAAGATGGGTTTGGAGTTTTGGCACACGATGCTGGTAGATTCCGTGTATGGCATTGTTTTAGGTGCGATCGTGAGTTTGATTTCGTTTGTTCTTCTAAAGTCATTTTCTATATTACAGGATCTTTCCAAAGAATTCTCCCAGTTACTTGGCCCCTTGGATGTCAAAAGTATTTTTTTCTTGTCTTGGTTTTCATCTGTTGGAGAAGAATTTTTTTTTCGAGGGCTACTTCAGCACTATGTGGGTCTTGTTCCAGCGGCGCTTTTATTTGGACTTATGCATATAGGACCCAATAAAAAATATTTGTCTTGGACCATTTTTGCGATTGTCATGGGAGTACTCCTGGGAGCGATCTATGATTGGCGGAGAAATTTGATTCTACCTGTGATGGTTCACTTTACGGTTAATTTTATTAATTTATGTACGATGTCAACGCAAGCTCATGGAGCCGAGAACTCGTAATGAAACTCTAGTGTTCCAAAGTTACCACAATCGGAACATAACCAATGCATGCTTTTGTAAATATGATGACAAGCACTACAAATAAAAGACTTGTTTGATCGAAGTTCTTCAAAAAACCTTTTCGATGTTTTGCTTATATCTGCTGGTGCATCTGGAAGATTATAATGGATGAGTTCTCTCATGGAGTTTACTTCCAAAGGCTTTAGCTCTAAAGCATCCTTGAAGAACGGAATGCCATCAATTTTTCTCTTTTTTTTGCGTAGAACTTTGCCAATCCAATAAAGTAGAAACGCGTTGTCCGGATTGTCTGTAATGCATTCTCTAAGAGTTACTTCAAACTGGGAGTATTGATCTTGCCGATAATGAGCATCTTCCAGACGTTTTATAGCCATGAATGTTAAGTGAGGCCATTTTTTAACAAATACTTTTAGGCTTTCAATAGCCAAATCAAATTGAGCCATTAAAAGATGACTGTCTGCAAATGCTAATGCAGCCGCACTGCACTCGGGGTCTATGGCCATGGCCTCTTCGCTAATCTTTTTTGCTTTGCTAGCTTGGTTTTGTTCCATCAAAGTATAGGCTTGCTCTGAAAGAACATAAGCAAGCCGAGTCTCTTCTTTTTGTCCTTGATGAATAAGTTTTTTCAAGAGCGGTACGGCTTTGTGAAATTCTCCACTGATCTCAAACACACGAGAAAGCATGTGGAGGGCATAAGGATGTTTTCGATGAATGGTTAAACTTTGTTCAAAGTAACTCTTGCCAAAGTCTCCTTTTCGCATTGTGAGGAGATCAGAACCCAGTTCAACCATGAGAAGGAAGCGTTCTTTTGAGGTAATTTTTGGTCTGCTAATCAGTGTTTTATGAAGTTTAAAAGCTCTAAGCGCATCACCTTGAATTCGAATTAATGAACCAAGATAGATGGTTTCTTCGACCAGCGAGGCGCGACTTTCGATAACCTTGTCGGTTAAATTACTAACAAGCCAATTGATTTCTAATGTTTTATTCTTATTAGAGGTATTGTTTTTCTGAGTCTGAGTAGCTTGGGAAGCGTACTCAAATTCACTATGAAACTGAGTCGACGTCGCCAACTAATTATATTCCTCCATTTGGTAACCATCGGCATCTTTTAATCCGATTTTGCCAGTTGGAGGGTAGGTTCGATCGATTGAAGGTTTTGTCTCGGTATGAACTGCCAGTTCTTCGATTAGGGATTGATTTCTAAGTGAATGAATTTCCTTTTCTAGTTGTTTAATCATTTTGTTTGCTCTTCTTAGTTGGTTGCGAGCGTGCAAGAGTTGCCATATCGAACTAATATAGGAGATTAAAAAGCCTGCACCAAATGCTAAAAACAAAGTGAGCGCAAGAGGCAACGGTTTTGAAGCCAACGTCATGAATTGCAGAGTAACATTGTCAGAGTTCTGTGTGCTAAATATGAATCCAGATGTAACGATCAATGTGATCACGAGAATCCAGAACATTTTTTGAATGCTGTCCATGGACAGATCTTACAATATTATTTTAATCAAATCACGATAATGAAAGCTTTGACAAAAATTCGTTTGACCGAAAGAATAGCCCTGTGCCTAAGCTATTGATTAAACTTCCCAATGGGATGGAAACCTCTTTTCATACACAAGAGGATGATATTTTTATAGGACGCATTCCGTCTATTAACGACGTCTGCGTCAATCATCCGTCGATTTCTAGGCAACATGCCCATATTAAAAAAAGAGACGAGGGCTATACGATTTATGATTTAAAAAGTCTCAATGGCTTATACGTTAACGATAAAAGAGTGGCTCGAGCGGTTCTCTCCCATGGCGATATCATACGCCTTGGAGATGTGAGCGTTGAAATCGGTCTCAACGAAAAATCTTCAGCGCAAACCGCCCAAGAAATTGAAGATTTTGAGCCTACGCGCGTAGGCATGGATATCCCCCAACTCAAAAAGTAATAAAAGGTACCCTTAAAGACAAAATCCGAAATACTCTCACACCAAGTTGAATCCGGAGAGTAGGCTACGCCAGCCGCCAACATTAGTTTATTGGCATCAAATGTGCTTTCATATTTGGAGTGATTGCTAGAGTTTTAGGTGGAACCTTTGAGGCGCTTCGAGCTATTCCGGTTTTTGTGGAGGTCGATGTCCAGCGAGGGCTTCCTAAATTCGATATCGTGGGTTTGGCCCAAGGTGCGATTAAAGAGAGCAAAAACCGAGTTTTAACCTCTCTTCGAAATCTTGGTTTGGAACTGGGGCCTAAAAAAATAACGGTTAATTTGGCTCCCGCCCATGTCAAAAAAGATGGCACAGGCCTTGATCTTCCAATATCTCTGGCGGTTGCTTGTGCCCTTGGCGTTATTTCTCAAAAGCGCCTTGATCATACCTTGTCTTTTGGCGAGTTGTCTCTCGACGGAAAATTAAGACCTGTTTTAGGTAGTATTCTCATGATGGAGTTAGCTAAGAGAGCCTCATGTGAAGATGTCATAATGCCCGTTGAATGCCTTCGGGAAGCCAAGCTCATCAAAGGGTCAAGACTACTTGCCGTGCAAACGTTAGAAGAAATACTAGATTTTCTGAGAGATCAAAAGCCTTTGCCAGAATATTCAGAGCATGAGGTGGCAAAAGCACATTTGGCATCTTCTGATGTGGATTGGTCGGATATTGTTGGTCAAGAGCATGCAAGGCGAGCTTTTGAGATCGCTGCAGCTGGCCATCATCATTTGCTCATGATGGGACCGCCAGGTGTTGGTAAAACTTTTATGGCTTCGAGGTTTCCAACCATTATTCCCGGTTTAACCGATGAAGAGTTTTTGGATCGAGCCAAGGTTTATAGCTTAAGAAGTCGTGAAATCGATTTGCAGCCAACGCCGATTTGCCGAGCACCCCACCATTCAGCAACTTTAGCGGGCATGGTAGGAGGAGGTAAAAATTTTAAACCTGGTGAGTTTAGCTTGGCTCATCGGGGTGTCTTGTTTTTAGATGAAATGACCGAATTTAGGAGAGATGTGCTCGAGGCTCTTAGGCAACCTTTGGAGTCTGGGCGTTTGGAGGTTATTCGAGCTGATTACAGATATACCATGCCGGCAAAGTTTATATTGGTTGGTGCTTGCAATTTTTGTCCCTGTGGAAGTCTTGGCGACAGGCTAAAAGTCTGCTGTTGTACTCCCCAAGCAATTCAAAAATACCATGCCAAGCTTTCAATGCCCATTCGAGATCGTTTCGACCTTGTTGTCGAATTAGCCAAGCCAACGTGGGGTGAAGTGTGGCACAAAGACGGAAGCACTCAAACAAGTCGTGAAGTATACGAAAAAGTTGATTTCGCGCGAAAGCGACAACTAGAGCGAAATGCTTTGTGGGGTGTCGGATGGAACTCAGACTTAGTAGGGCAAGCGCTTCGAAATGCAGTTTCAATAGACGCTAAGAGCGAAAAGATACTCTCGTTTGCCATGGAAAAGTGGTCCATGAGTGTTCGCGCCCTGGATCGGGTTTTAAGAGTCGCCAGAACCATTGCAGATCTTTCAGGGGAATCGGGTGTGTCGAGTATCCATATTACGGAAGCACTTCAATTTCGACAGCCCACGAGAAATTTTGACATTAGGGGTTAGTGGTTTAGAAGGTATTTAACGGGAGAGGCCTTATGACTTTAAATTATGACCACGACGAAATTGTTAAAAATCTTGCGCTTGCAATTGAGAAAGATCCAAACTACAGCCTTGTAAAATATTTTACGCCGGCTAACGATGCTAAAACAGATCTTATTGGGTCTTTTTATCCTGACATCACAAGTTTAAGAAAAGAGGGTCGACAGAAAATAATGATCGAGGTTCAAACACCCTATTCGTTTGAAGACTCCGATGAAATTCGGCGCCTTGAGAGTCTTTCAAATTATTGTAAGACTAATAGCTGGGAATTTTATATTGCTTGTCCAGATCAGGCGACGCGTGATCTCACAAAAAAGAAAATAGAGGGCCGCAATATTCATCCCAAGACCGTTTGGACTCTTGAAGAAGTTCCTTTTCGTAAGGCATCTTAAAAAATAACACTAGCGAATTGATTTTTTAGCAATGAGCTGAACGCGTGCAGGTTCGTTGTCGTGTATTCTTTCGTTATAATAAATAACATGTAGATCCGTCACGTGTCTTAGAAGTTCGTTGGGTTTATAGCATTCGGAAATATCAGGCTTTGGACCACTTCTGCCTATTTGATTGACTGTATAAGCCTCGACAAAAAGAGTGCCTCCATTGACAAGGCCTCTTGAGAGGCTTTTTAAAAGCGTCAAGGGAGGCCTGGTATCTATGAGTATGATCGAGTCATGCTTCATAAGGGGCACAAGAAAAAAATTAAGATCTTGGTTTTTGAACTCGACGCGAACGTCTGTTTGCTTTGCCAGCGTTTCTGCTCGCTTCATGGCGATGTCAGAAAAGTCGATGCCCAGAACTTCATAGTCTTTGGAAGCCAGATACACAGCATTTCGCCCTTCACCACTGCCTATGTCAAGCGTATGACCTTTTCGAAGATAGCGGAGATTGTCTGCTAAAAAAGTCGAGGGTGCTCTCCCATAGAGATAGTCGTTGGAGGTTTCATATTTTTGATTCCACCATACTTTTGATCCGGTTTGCTCGGTCATTGTTTCACCTTAAATAGGAAAGGGTATGTTAACGAGACGAAGCCTTTGTTAAATGCAGGAAACTGAATTTTAGTCAGTTCGTATTGTATGCAAGACTCCACCATGGCGTCCTTAAGTGTTGTTTCCTGAAGGGAAATTTCAGCGATTTTTCCGGAAGAGGCAATTTTAAATTCGTAAATAGCGCGACCCACAAGATTCGGGTTTTTTTTAACGCCTGCCTCATAGCAATGCTTAATACCGCCTTGTGTTTTGGCTGAAATAATGGCTTTGATTTCATCGTCCGTTGGCGCATCTTGTTTGGAGCTGATCATTTGCTCAGGAGGCAAGGTATAGCTGCCTCCTGACGATTGTACTTCATATATTCGCGTGCAGGCTGATAACGCTAATGCGCCCACAATGACGAAAAACATACGGTCGACGGCAAAAATCATCGTGCCTTTATAGATGCTCAAACTCCAGGAATCAAGTGCTATAAATATAGTAGTTTAAGTTTTAGTTGATACTGCTTAAATTTTGGAAGATTGACGTATGGCGACTTGGAGCGTAGAGACGGAGCCAGTAGGCAACTTCCAAAATTTACTTTGGTGTTTCAACTTATATTTAATTTACTATAGTTCCTTCGACTCAAGGTGTGATCTTTACTTTCGTGGAGATGGAAGGTATGTTGCATCAATATTTGACTGGTATTTTGACTGGTATTTTTTAATGAGGTTTCAAATTCATGCAGATTCAAAAACTTGTAGCGCCTATTTCAAACTTTTTCCAACGAAGCAAAAAAAAGCCTGCCTACGCAACAATAGAGCGTGCAGGGCAATCGGGATTTATCTATGAAACAGGAATTTCGTCGGAGTATCATGTTTACGGTTTTGGCGAAGGTCCAACAAAAGACTCATTTTTAATTGGGGCAGGAAACCCTGCGACGGCCGAGGGTGCAATATTTATTCGACAATCTACCGGAGATTTTAGAAAAGTTGGCCTTCCAGATGAAACGGCGTTTTTAAGTCAATTTTTAAAACTTCCCAGTGGCAAGTATATTGCTGGCGGGATGAGCGCCATTGGTCGGGGTGCTCTACTTCTTGGCAATGAAAAAGCCAGCCATTGGGAGTCAGCTTCTATTGATTTACATCCTTTTTCATCTATTACAGCCTTGGGGCTAATGCCAGACGGTTCGGTTGTGGCTTTTGCAGGTCATATGATTACGCAAGGTAAAACAAAACCCGTGTTATTTCGTTCAAAGGATGAGGGAATCACCTGGGAGAAAGAAGACATCAAGCTCCCTATTGGCGTGATTCAGTCAATTCGACAATCTAAACAGGGCTCACTGTATGCGGGGACATCAGGAGACAAAGATCCTATGTTTTACGTATCAGATGATTCGGCCATGACTTGGCGTGAGCTGCCAGCTTTTCCAACCTATAAAACCTATAAAATGATAGCGACTTATCTCCATGCAGAGGGTCAAAAAGATGAACGCTTATTTGTCGTTCTTTGGGGCTATAAAACAGATATTGCGGATCGCGTTGTTCGAATATATTCTTTCACCCAAGAACAAAATGCTTGGCACGAACATCCTCCCGTTGATGAGTCTCATTTTGTGTTCGCATTTTTCCCTGCATCTGATGGAACTCTGTACGCGGGAAGCGAAAAGGGGCTTATTTATCAGTCTACGGATCTTGCAAATTCATGGAAAAAAGTGGGAACTTTCTCGACCAATATTGGTGCGCAGGCCTTTTTTGAAGATTCAAACGGTGTTTTATGGATTGGGAAAGATGCGATTCCACCCAATGAATATGGCCTTTGGAGAAAGGTTTAGTCAAAGTTGTTCAGTTATATTCCAAATATCATCCAGCCGGTGAGGCGAGAAACTCGCGAGGTTAAAATTGGTGATGTTACGGTTGGAGGAAATAATCCAATCGTAGTTCAGTCGATGACTACAACGCCGACCACAGACACCCAAGCTACGGTTAAACAAATTGCGGCATTGATCGAGGTAGGTTGTCAGGTGGTGAGAATCACCGTACCAACCAAGGCTGATATGGATAATATTCCAAATATACGAGAAGAAATGAAGCGGCTTAATCTGAAAGTTCCTTTGGTCGCTGATATCCATTTTCTTCCTCAGCTGGCGCTAAGAGCTGTTGATTGGTTTGAAAAAGTTAGAATTAATCCAGGTAATTTTGCTGATCGAAAGAATTTTGAAGTTCGAGAATACACCGAAATAGAATATCAAAGGGAATTAGATCGTATTCGGGAAGCATTTTTACCCATTTTGAGAAGAGCTAAGACAAATGGGGTGAGCATTCGAGTAGGAACAAATCATGGTTCTCTGTCAGATCGTATCATGAATAGGTATGGAGACACGCCTATGGGTATGGTCGAGTCGGCGTTGGAATTTATTAGGATTGCAGAAGATGAAGGCTTTCATCATCTTATCATCTCGATGAAGGCTTCAAATGTTCAGGTCATGATTCAAGCCTATCGCCTATTGGTAGCTAGAATGAACGAACTGAATATGAAATATCCTTTGCATCTTGGTGTGACAGAGGCCGGAGACGGAGAAGATGGCAGAATTAAATCTGCCATTGGTATTGGAAGTCTTTTGGCCGATGGTCTTGGGGATACTATTCGCGTATCTCTTACCGAAGATCCAGAGTTTGAAATTCCTGTTGCTAAGAATCTTGTTCAACTTTTTGAAAGGCCTTTTAAGGCTGAAACTTCGCTACCCGTTTTAGTGCCGTCGTGGGATTTCTACAGCTACCAGAGACGAGAGGTTGATGTAGTAAAAAAGTCTAAGCAACACCTAGGTGGCCGGGAACAAGTTCGCGTTGTGACCCACCTGAATTCTGAAGTCACACAAGCAGTCAATCAAAAATTTGATCCGGTGCTCGAAACGGTCTCGATACCGTTTCAGCCAAATATTGCTGAAAAAATTTTAAGATATATTCCCGACACGATAGGTAAGATTCTACGAATAGAAGGAGCAGCGCTATCGGACTTACAATCGACTCAGCTCGATTTTGAAGAGATCAGTGTGCTTGCGACGCCTGTTTGGACTGAAGATTCATATTTAGATAAAATTGTCAGTCGTCTTAAAGATAAGGTCTTATGGCTGCGCATTAATCGTGAAGATCAGATCCCTATCGTTGTTGAGGTAGTTAAAAAATTCTATGGAAAAATGTCGGTAGGCGTTGAAATAGAATCAAACTATTTGATGAGTTTAGGCCGGATAGTGAGTTCGAAACTGTCAAAAGCAAAGCTTTTGGTGCCTTTGCATTTGCATTTAAAAGCGAATTCAAAAGAAACTAAAGAGCAGTGGGTTCTGCGGGCCTCAGTAGAGATTGGGTCTCTTCTATGCGATGGTCTCGGAGATAGCATCGAGCTTAGCTCTCGTTTTTCGGAGATGGAAAACCACATATTGTCATTTAATATTTTGCAAGCCACGCGTCTTCGTATGTCCAAAACTGACTATATCGCTTGTCCTTCTTGTGGAAGAACGTTGTTTGATTTGCAAGAGACCACAGCGAAAATTCGCAAGCAAACCTCTCATTTAAAAGGCGTTAAGATAGCTATCATGGGTTGTATCGTCAATGGTCCAGGTGAAATGGCAGACGCCGATTTTGGTTATGTTGGTTCTGGGCCAGGCCATATTAATTTGTATGTAGGTAAAGATTGCGTAGAGCGGCATATTCCTCAAATTGAAGCCGTTGACAAGTTGGTTGAACTCATCAAGAGTCATGGTCGATGGATCGAACCAACGCTTTAAAGTCGATATTTCATGAAATATTAAACGCTTCGTTTGATCGTCCTGTTGGAGTTCCTCAGTTGATCAATCAAAAGGTTTCTCGAAATAGATCTTTGTCATCTGTGCAGAGGCGAGATCTAGTGAGGCTCATACATCAATCGATGCGATGGCGCCGCCGCCTCTGGGGAGAAATAGCCCCCTCTTCTATTAGTATGGATCGCATAGAGACAATGCTAAAAGAAGCCGAGGCGCTTGTTATTGAGCCACCTTATGTGAAATGGTCACGGTTGCCCGTTGACCGATTAGCTCAAGAGTTATCGTTTCCTACCTGGATTATTGAGCTATGGATACAGTACCAGGGCCTTGAACAAACGATTAACTTGGCATTGGCCTTAAACGAGCCAGCAAATACATGCCTACGTGTGAATACAATTAAGACCGACCGTGAACAACTGCTAAGTAGTCTTAAGAATGAAAACATAGACTGTGAACCTTGTGTTTACTCACCTCTGGGGATTAAACTTAGTCAAAGGACCAACCTTCATGCGCTCAAAGCATTTAAGAAAGGCTGGTTCGAAATTCAAGATGAAGGAAGCCAGATGACGGTTCTTCTTACTAAGGTAAAGCCCGGTGATTTTGTGATCGATGCGTGCTGTCGAACAGGAGGTAAAAGCTTAGCGCTTGCGGCTCTGATGGAAAATAGAGGAAGTATTGTGGCAAGTGATATCGATGCTCGAGTGTTTGACGAATTTTCAAAAAGGGCAAAGCGGGCTGGTGCTTCGATTGTCAAGCATCAGTGGGTAGCGAGGGATGATCCTCAACCACTATCAACGATTAAAACGAAGGCAGATCTTGTTTTTGTAGATGCGCCTTGCTCTGGTTTTGGTATCTTGAGAAGAAAATCATGGGCAAAATGGAATCTCAAAAAAAATATGACGGAAGATTTACAGAAAACGCAATCTAACGTGTTGAAGAAATATTCTCAATACGTAAAACTTGGAGGTCGCCTCGTTTACGTTACATGTACGATTAATCCGAATGAAAACGAGAATGTTTGCGATAATTTTTTAAAAAATTCAGGTGACGTTTTTGCAAAAGAAACAACCAAGTATTTTAGACCCGACGTCGAAGGCACGGACGGATTTTTTGCAGCCAGTTTTTATAATAAGGGTTAGTATTTTAACTATAAATAACTTTTGGCGTTTTGCTCTCGGGCCCTCTAAAATAGTGAAAATGCTAGGAAGCAACTAAATTGTGTTAAAGATTAAAAATCTAGAAAAAGCGGTATCGTCTTGGCGTACCTTGTCTGTTGTCCTCCTTTCGTTTGCATCCGGTATGCCACTTGGAATGGTATGGATTGCCATTCCCGATGCTTTAAAAAGTCATGGCATCGAAATACAATATATTGGCCTTTTGGCTCTAGCCCAACTCCCCTGGAGTCTTAAAATCATTTGGGCACCTTTGATGGATCGATTTTCAATTCCAATATTTGGAAGACGTAGAGGGTGGATCTTTTTTTGCCAGATATGCCTTATGGTACTTACTCTGTGTCTTGCCGTTGTGCCCTTTGAGTTTGAAGCGATTTGGCAAATTGGTGCCGTTAGTTTTCTCATCGCATTTTTCTCAGCCAGTCAGGATATTGCTCTTGATGGTTATGCGGTCGAACTTTTAAATAAAGAAGAGCAGAGTGTGGCGGTGGGAGGACGAATCGCTGTTTATCGCGCTGCTATGTATTTCGCAGGGAGTATGAGTATTTCTCTTGCAAGCTCTTTGTCGTGGCATGTGGTTTATATCTTACTTGCATGTACCTACTTGCCCATGATGGTCGTGACATGGAAAGCGCTTGAGCCCGAGGTTTACTATGCAGGACCCAAATCGATTGTCGATGCCTTTCTTCAACCTCTCAAAGAACTATTAACCAGGCGACGTGCTATTGAAATTTTGCTCTTTGTGGTTTTGTATAAACTGGCGGATAACCTGGCTCAGTCATTGCTAAGACCATTTCTTGTAGATATGGGCTACAATGCTATCGATCGTGGAGTTGCACTAGGAACCATCGGTTTAGGGTGTACGCTTTTAGGAACCTTTTTAGGAGGAATCCTAACATCGATTATTGGTTTGGGTTACTCACTTTGGCTTTTCGGATTTTTACAAATTTTTTCTAACGTTGGATACATTGTTATTACGGCCTATCCTCCAATATCTTTGTTAATGTATTCTGCTATGGGCTTTGAGAGTTTGACCCAAGGGCTAGGCACGGGAGCGTTCTCTGTTTTGCTC
>JAGRAY010000035.1 GCA_020434375.1 Bdellovibrionales bacterium
TGGAGCGCAGCGACGGAGCCAGTAGGCAACTTCCAAAATTTACTTTGGTGTTTCAACTTATATTTAATTTACTATATTCTATGATTCTGAGAAAAAATGACATTTCTATAGAAAGATTGCGTCGATCAGGACCCGGTGGCCAACATCGAAACAAGAGAGAAACTGGAATTCGACTACGACACCAACCAACAGGACTCAGCGTGCTGGTCAGCAAAAACCGTTCTCAAAAGCAAAATTTGGAAGAAGCACTGCGGCTCATGGAAGCCAAACTAGTCAAACTACGACAGAAAAAGAAGAAAAGACTGGCTACAAAAAAAACCAAAACATCTATCGAGAAGAGACTCAAAACCAAGCGTCTCAAGTCGCAAACTAAAAAGACTCGTCAAAAAATTCACTCAACTAATATAGAAAACGACTAAAAACCATTTAAAGCTTCACAAGCTTGGATAATTCGTCATTCACCTGATTAACAGGAAGGTCTACAAGGTTCCTGTCAACCGTGTCCACTACCATTGATAGCGTATTTTTATCTAACGCAGCTCTTAAAAACCCCAAAAATTGAGGCTCCGCGACTAAAATAATACGTTGGAATTGACCCTGTATACGTCCTTTGTTGAGATCATCTGCCAGTCGGTTCGCAAATGCTTTCGAAACATGATCCGAAGGTGACACCTCGCTACTCATACTGTGACGTCCCTTGCCAGCACTATCAAAAGCTCGACCAGGTCTATCCTCTTCGATTTCACTGTCCGAAAGTCTACCCTCAGGATTTTCAATTTCTTTTAGTTCTTTCAAGGTTGCTGAAACTCCGGATCCTTCAAACAACCTAGCTTTGCTGCGATTTGCGATGAGCGTCCAGGTTTTGGTCATAGGCCATTTATACCTGCTTCACTTAAAATGACAACTGGAAGATTTACCAAAAAGGACTTGTTCTCTTAAAATTTGGCTTAAACCGTTGCTCCATGTAATAACGAGATCATGATAAAACTTATCCGATTTACTTTAGGCCAATTAATACTATTGGCAGACTATTGTTTTCCTCCTAAAAAAGTGGTTCAACGCTCTAAAGCAGAGAAACATCTCATCGATGAAAAGACAAAGTCGCTAAGTCTTTACCAGTTCAAAGCTTGTCCTTTTTGCGTTAAGGTTCGTAGGGCTGCTCGAAAGTTGGATTTAAATCTTGAAACAAAAGACGTCTTAAAAAATGAGACGCTCCGGCAAGAACTCCTTAGTAACGGCGGCAAGGTGAAAGTTCCTTGTCTTCGCATCACAAATGACAACAAAGACGTTTGGATGTACGAATCTTCAAAGATCGTTGACTATCTCAATAGTACGTTTGCGTAACTGCATGTTTTTGCAATCAGATTAAATCTAACTGCCAGAAGAATTTTTCTTCAATAAGTTTTTGATCTCATTTAACTTTTTAGCGATGCTATGTAGCTCAGAGTTTTTGCGAAGCCTTAAATCGTCAATTTCAAAGTTTCCATCTAGTAACCGATCAAGGAACCGCTCGATCACAAACAAAGGACCTGCAACTCTGTGCGTCACAACAACACCTATTCCAAACGCTGAGATTAATGCAATGACGGCCACAATTGAAAGCTGGTAAAAAAATAAATGTAACCCTTCCTCAAACTGTTGACGAACTGAAGCGTTTTCCAAAATAGGGATATTATCTTGAGCAATCAGATAAATAAAAACGCATAGTGTAAAAATAAATGCGGCGAGCACAAACATAATCATACCTATAATCCGAATTTGAAGACGTGGCTTTATAAGAAAAGATCGTCGACGCTTGTAGTTTTTTAACATAGTTTGCTAGTGCTCCTCATTGTATCGTATCTTGCATATAAGGCAAAAGTGAACTCATCATTTTCGCTACACCCTCTTTAAGAGAAAGTTTTGCTAAATCCCAAAAAGATCTTATAACTCAAAAACTTGAAGTTTTTCATCTAGATTGCGTCTTTTTCAATTCTCTCGCAAAGCGAATGCAGAGCTTGTTTTACATCTTGTACGTAGTATTCATAGCCTTGGGATTCCTCGAATTTTAAGATCCGATAATCATCGTATATACCCGCGCCAAAAGTCAATGGTGACAGGTATTCAATATCGGCTAATACAGCTTTTTCAGTATCTGAAAGATTTTTCTGTGTTTTGAGGTGGTCAATGTGGTGTCGTATATTGTTCATTTGCGCAGTTACAACCAACCCTGATTTTAGCAACTCTGCGGGCACAGCGTTTCGAGGTAGAGCTTTACCAGATAGGCTCACATAAATAATTTCATAGTCAAAACCTTGATTCGATAGTTTTTGAATAACCATTTGCTCGAAAAGACCCTCTGCTGAAGGTGTTACAAGTCGAAGATACCCGCCAGGCTTTATGAGTTCAAAAAGACTTTTGACAATACGAAGACGTCTGTTGTAACTTGCGACGTATCCTAAAACATTACAAGCATCGATCAAGTCAAAGATGGGACCGTTAAACGGCATCACTTGCATATCTGCGCAAACATAATTTAATGCTGAAAATCCGCGAAAATTCTCCTCCTTAAATAATGGAATTCCACTCTCCTCGTTTCTTTTTTTAAGCCTTAGGAACACATCATTAGGCTTAAATAAATCCATACTGATGACATTCCATTTCGCATCTTCCAAATCCTTAAATGTCGCAAGAAACTCCAATGACGTTACCCCCAGAGATCCACCAACAAACAGTGCATTTTTGGAATTTGATGAGTTTTCTGCCTGATATAAATCTCGTAATAACAAATTACTATCAGATTGCCGTTTTCGAAACGTCCAATGCATTTCATCAAAGGAAATCTGCGTGCTATCGGGATTGATTTCTTCGCGCGATCTTGAGAGGATCTCAGAGCTACGTATCCATTTTTGAAGATTTTCTGGATATCGACTGTCATCAATGCTGGATAGCGATTCACTGTTAACAATTTGTTGAGCGATATCTCTCTTTTGACCGTCGTCAAGCTGACAAAAATCTTGAACCACTTCTTGTAGATAGCTACTCTCCCCACATTTCAAGAAAAAATCATAAAACAGTCGATTCTCCATCATCAAAATTTCGACATCTTGAGCCAACTCTGGCTCTGTTATTTCTTTTAGAATTTTGGATCGACCCGTCGCTACAAGAGCTTGAAATACCTGGAAGTCATGGGTAAATTCACGATCTGGATTTTGTCTAAGTAATTTTCTTTCGGCAAGGTATAGTTCGCGAAGCCGACTCATTTTCTTATTTTATCACACCCTTTTTACAAATAATATCTATCTATGCCAAGTTTCATAGACTTGCATTTGACAACACGTTAAATCTGTTTAGTCTGATGACTTTAATAAGGAGGTTCCGTGGCTAAAACCTATTCAACCATGCAAACATTGGGAAGCAAATGTCCTGATTTTTCTTTAACCAATGTTTCCAATAATGAAGTTTATAAGCTTACGCATTTTAGCAAATCAGCTCTTTTGGTCATGTTTATTTGTAATCATTGTCCATTTGTAAAGCATGTTGTCAAAGAGTTTAAAAAACTGGAAACTGATTATGCCTCCAAAGGCCTTAGCATTGTTGCCATCAACTCAAACGATATCGACAGCTATCCTGAAGATTCACCTGATCATATGCAATCCCTGACAAAAAAAGAAGGCTGGGAGTTTCCCTATCTTTTCGATAGCACACAGGAAATTGCCAAAGCCTTTAAAGCCGCCTGTACGCCTGAATTTTTTTTATATGACCAAGACTTAAAGCTTGTTTATCGTGGGCAACTTGATGACAGTCGACCTGGAAATAATATTCCAGTGACTGGAAATGATCTTCGAGCGGCTATTGAAGCGGTATTACAAAAAAAACAGCCTTCCACAGATCAAAAACCCAGCATGGGCTGTAATATCAAATGGAAACATGGAAACGCTCCGGCCTATTCGTAACGCTAAGTCATTGAATTTATAAATCAACGTAAACAAAGGTAACGGTTTTATTCGTTTAAAGGCTCCCAAATAGTGAGCTATCATTCCTCTTTATTTTTAAGAAACAAATGTGCCATAATCATATTGTTCCGGTTTTTATCACCGAAACGGCTACTTCTCTCGAGAGTTTGAAGGCGCAAAATTGGCAACCTAAGGTTAAGTCTGTTCTTCTCTATGGTTGGTCAATTATCGAAGTGAAAGGAACATCACATGGAAAAAAACAATAAAGAAAAGAAGCAAAATAAACTTGAACTCGAAATTATCGAGCTCGAGTCCAAGTTAACACCTGCTGGTCAAGAGGCACCACACCCCTGTGTGCCTTACAACGAAGGCATTTCTGTTGGCGCAGAGTGCTAACATTCCCTGTGAAAAGGCCCCGAAAGGGGCCTTTTTTTACTAGTGAAACTTCCCGTCAAACGCCGAGCCGACCTTCATATTTTCCCCAGAGGAGATCAATGGGGTTTTAAAAACCTCTGCTCTTCTAATCCCACTATATTTCTTTCACAACAACTCCGTCAGATTTATAGTCAATCTCTTGTAAAGTCCTCTGCCAAAGATATTGCGATTTCATTAGCTAACCAGGATAAACCCCCAGAAACATCAACCGTTGAATTGGCCTTAGAAAAATTCGATCGTCTACAGTTTTACGAAGGTTTGGCCAGTTCTCAAGAGAGACAACTGTACCTAAGCTCGAAAATGCGTGGGGGCGAACTTTATTTGCCGGAGCGATTTGCAGATCGACATTCAATAGATAAATTTCTCGAGCATTATCTCACCCACTCAAAGAGCGAACCTCGCCACATTGAAGGCATGTTGCTCCCCCATGTGTCGAATAAATTATCACACAATGCCTACGCAGAAACATTATCCTATCTAAACAAAGATAATTGGCCTGATCTTTTTATCATTTGTGGCACCTCTCACTACGTTGAGAGTCCTAGTCTGTTTTCACATAATGTGATCGGATTTCATGACACTATATATACTCATCAAGCAACCATTAATTACCTTCTGGAAAAACATAATCACAATATTACAGTTAATGATCCTATCTTTGTCGTTGAGCATTCATGGCAAACACCTCTTCCTTATCTCGAAGCTCTTGCACACCTTTGGTCAAAAGAACTACAAATCGTTCCCTTACTAATGGGAACTTTGAGTTTTAAAGAAGGAATTCAACTTGGTAAAACTCTTAGCGAGATAGCTTGGAATCAAAAACTCAAAGTATCGGTAATTGCTAGTGGCGATTTATCCCACTTCGGACATGGATACCAATGGAAGCCTCAGTTTCTAAAGATGTCTAAACGCCATGTCGTGTCTGATGTTTCTCGTAGCATCGAAAACTATGAAGCCCCAATTTTGGAATCCATCTGTGACCTCGACCATGGCAAGACCGAAAGCAATCTAAAAGAATCTAGTTTTTGTGCCAAGTCTCAGTTAGGTACTCTCCTTGGCTTTGTCTCTCAGAAAGGTGACATCATAACTCACGATCTGTTTTATAACTTTGCTGAAACAAAACCATTGACGAGCAACAATTTTTGGCGACCTTCAGACATTATTGTGAGCACAGCCAGTTTAATATTCTGCTATCCTAAAAGGGAGCTAAAAATAATCGCACATGATCAATCCACTCAGCAAAATCTTGTTAAACTTTGCCCAAGAATACTTTTTCATCGAACAAATACAAAAATAATGATTTTTCATCAATGTGACCACACCTGTTTAAGCTTGAACATCGAGCTGCAAGATATACTCGGCTTACTTATATGCGGAGAACTATTAAATGAGCAGTTCACCGAGCGCTGCTCTTTTCTTGTAGGGCAATCATTTGATCAAGATGATATTAGAATGCTAATTCAAACACTAAAGCAATATCAATTGATTCATAGCCCCTTTGATCCCTCAAAAGCACCGATGAATACGAAGCAAAAAACCTATTCTACTATCAAAGAGGCTCGAACGCATGTTCCCTTTTACAAAAATCGACTTAGGTCAAACAATATCGAATCTATACCCTTGCTTTTCAAACAAGACGTGATTGCGCACTGGAACAATTTTCAGTCGACACATTTTGATAAACAATTTATTGAAAACAGTGAACTTGTTCGTCGCAGATTGTCTTCAGGATCAACAAATAAAAAACCGCTACTATCTATTATTGAAACCACAGTAGATAAGGAAAGACGATTAGGTTATAGAAAAATCAATCCTATTTTTTTTAAACGTCCTTCGTCTATTAATCGGTTGGCCAATTTTATCGGATCCACAGCTTGTGAACAAGTTCCATACGTTAAATTTACAGATAATGATCTGACTATATCACCTGGCCACAATCCAACTGACTTGTCACCCGAAGTACTAGATGAATGTATTAACAAGTTACTTTATCATCAGCCGGACTTCATCCATGGTGATCCAGCTTACCTGTCAGAACTTGGTCGAAGAATTCAGTTTCACGGTCTACATATCAAGTCTATTAAAACAGTAGATTGTGGACACAGCCATCTATGGAGCCCCTACCGGCGTATTATCGAAAATGCATTTAAGGCAAGACTTTCAATACGTTACCACAGCAGTGAACTAGGTGATATGGCGGTCACATGTCCAAAAGGATTTCTCCATCTTATTGAAGATTGTACCTACTATGAAATTATTAAGGGCACTAAAGATGTGTCTATAGGTGAAACGGGTCTATTGGTCGCGACCACCTTAGACACTAAACTACGACCCTTGATACGTTACGTAACAGGTGACTTAGTTGAACTCATCGGTGCCGGTTGCTCTTGTGGCAAACCATTTCGAAGAATCAAATATCAAGGACGGGCACATCAGCTCATACAAAAATCAAATGGATCTCTGATTACCTATGATCACATTGACCAACTTTTGTCACTCAGACCTGAGATTCGACATTTTCAACTTCTTATAGACGATCACAGTGCAGTCATGTCTATTGTTGAGTCAGTAAATATTGATAAACAACACTTGAAGCAGTTCAAGAGCGATTTATCAAACCTTCTGGATAAGCCAGTCAAGATCCGACACGTCAAGAAACTTAGAGTAAAGCACATGCAGAAACTTCAAACTATATTGGTAAATAATACGCTTGAGACAAAATACATAAAACAAGAACCGTCATATTCTGAAAATAAGCAACATCGATCTGATCAACTCACCACAAATAACTAAAGATATCATTTCACCTACAGCTTCCAACACGTGTTGTGAGATTAAAAATACATCGAACTTCCAAGTCTTGAGTAAAGTTAACGCTGACCTCTAGCGGCTTTAGTTTAAGTTGTTCGTTGCTAAACTTCAATTTGTGTCTTCCTTGAGATACGCGAACACCAACAAAAGGAGCGACGCCAATTTTTTGATTATCCAAAAATACGTCAGACCATGGTGTTGTATTTACACTCAACGAAATCTTCTTTGCAACTTGAACAGGTTTTCGTCCTAAGCTAGGTAGTTTGACCTTAACATTACGGCGTTTTTTAGTTGGAACTTCTTTTGTTTCTTTCAGCAAGATAATGTTTTTAACCAACTTTTCTTGGTGATCCATTTGTATCGTCGTGACTTTGCTTTTATAACCCGAAAGTTCTAGTCTTACATTAACCTCATCACCAACTCTCACGCTTAGATCGTAAGGCGTTTGATAACCCGTAGATTCATCATTTATATATACATCTGCCCCACCAGGATCAGATTTGATTGTCACCGTTGCCATTTGAACTTCAGGTTCTTCTTGAAGTAGCTCGAATTGAACAGGTGCCATTCCGGGTTTCACTTCAATGAGCCTAGCCATTTTTTGATAGCCTTCCTTAGATACAATAATTTGAACATCGTTGCCTCGAATCAGCTTCACTGTGGTTGGTGTCACTTGACCCAATTGTTGCTGATCTACCATCACTTTTGCACCATCGGGATTTGTTGTAATTGATACGAGAACTTCTGGCGATCTAAATAAAGCGGTAATTTCGTATTCAAATTTTGTCCATGAAATCCACGCACCAATTAAAATGACAACTAGAACAAGTAGTCCGACTCTTTTGCGACTCACTTTCTCGTGTGAGCGAACATCCAAATCACTTCTGGGTGAACTCATGAATGACTCTGTATCAGCGCGTTCAGTTTGTCGATGTTCCCCCACTCTCTTTAATTTGCTCGCAATATCTTCCTGTGGTTCAATCGAAAAAAGCGGATTAACAGCATACACTTTTGACGACGGAGCGTCTTCAAATGAACTACCTTTGTCGCTACCTAACTCAAGTTCTGCGTTGCTTAACGTTTTTTCTTCGGTTTCTTTGGCTGCTTGTCTTTCCTCCTTCGAATGCACTTTAAAATATGATGCAATAAAGTCTGTCAAATCCGTATGAGTTACCCTTTTTTTTGGACCTGTATAATACTTCGTTAAACACTCATTGATCGCATCACTAAATTCTTCCCCCGACTGAAAGCGAAGATTCGGATCACGTTGCAGCCCTCTAAGAATTATTGCCTCGAGACTGCTATGAATATTTTCTCTGAATTGCTTTGGAGAAGGAATAATTCCTTCTCGAATAAGTTTTAGCGCTTGGGGAACAGAATCGGCCTTAAATAGCCTCTCTCCAGTGATAAGCTCATAAAATATAATGCCTAATGCATACAAATCGGTTCTAGAGTCTATGGTATTGCCTGATCGCGTTTGCTCAGGTGACATATAGCCCGTCTTTCCTCGAATAACTCCTGCTTGTGTTTCGTGATTCTGGTTTTCAACTTTCGATATTCCAAAATCTGTAATTTTTATTTCGCCGTCAAATGAAAGTAAAATATTTCCTGGACTTATATCGCGATGTACTAAATTTAGTGGATTTCCTGTCTGATCAGATTTTCTATGGGCATAGGCAAGGCCTGATGCAATTTCTCGTATGATATACAAGGCAATATAGATAGGCACTTGATCGCCATGTTCTCTAACCTTTCGGAACAGCGCCTGCAATGTTGTGCCGGAAATGTACTCCATGGCGATATAGTAAGATCCTTCAATTTTTCCAAACTCCACAATCGAGACAATATTTGGATGATTGAGGAAAACCATGACCTTTGCCTCGTCTGTTAGTAGCGATATAAATTCATCGTCTTTTGAAAATTGCGGAAGAATTCGCTTAATAGCCAACGTATGAAAATGACCTTCAGCAGTTTTAACCATGGCTTTATAAATTTCTGCCATGCCACCTGCCGCAATCATTTCAATCAAAAAATATTTTCCGAAACGTACGGGTCCCATTATAAGTTCATTTTCCTCTTTTCTTCGAAAACGTACCTATTTTGTTTCACATTTTGAAGAAAACTTTTTCTATACGACGATTCCTGTATTCTGGAAGCCCTCGCCTCAATGAGGCTAAGAAGGCTCCTTAGACAATTGATGGCTTTTTCAGTATATCCGCACTCTGAAAGAATTATATAATGATTGATATAAGCTTCTTCCTCGGTACCGTCTGCTCCTTTGCAATTCGAGATCATGTTCATCGCTTGATCACTAAGGCGAACGGCTTCTAAATGATGTCCATTCAACCAAGAAATTCGCGCTAGGTTGCTCGTAGCTCTAATTTCCGCTGGTAACAACTTCTGAGCGCGAGCTGATGTCATTGCCTGTTCTGCAAAATTCTTGGCTTTAGCAAGTTTATCCGAGTCTAACTTTGCAAGTTCTCTGTAAAGCACACTTAAAGAGTTAAGATTCTCACATAATAAGTAGTTACTCCCTGCTTTCTTTGCGACCTCTAAACCAGACTCAAAATAGAAAAGTGCTTTGTCGTAGTTTTCAAGATTTAAATAAACGGCTCCCATATTTGCCAAGTCAAATCCCTCACCAGCAAAATCCCGAATATCTCTTCGGATGACCAATGCTTTTTCATAGCAAGAAAGTGCTTCGTCATAAAAACCAAGTTTATGATGAATAACACCAATATTACCCAGTGTAACCGCCTGTCCTTTTTTAAAGCCTATCGCCATGAATATATCATGGCTTGCTCTTAACTTTCCTAATGCAAGACTGTACTCTCCTAAGGACCAGTAGACTAAGCCTTGATTCCCTAGAGCATTTCCCTCTCCTTTACGGTTTCCCATATTTTTCATTATTTCTAAAGCTTCGGCGTAACACTCGAGTGCACGGTCGGACTCGCCAAGATTAAAGTGAACTAAACCAATCGTATTGAGAAATCCTGCTCTCAGCAATATATTATCGTCTGTGGTGGCAATCTCGAGCCCCAAACCATACAATTCTTTAGCTTTAATATAATCGCCTTGGCTATAATATGAAATGCCTCCACATTTTAACAACTCAGCTTTTAACTTGGTATCAACCGGTGTTTTCTCAATAATCTTCAAAGCTTTGGTCGTAAACTCTAAAGCCTTACTAAACTTACCCACGGCGTTAAAGAAATTTGCCCGATGTAGAAATAGCTGGATTGAAACAATTGGCAATTTACTTTCCTCTTCCAATTGTTGTAATTTATCAATACTACCTTGCTGATCTGATCGCCTACCCAAAACATCACAGAATCTCACTTCAGCATCAATTATTTTCAGTACAGTTGCTTCATCGAATTTAAATTGAAGCATTTCATGGGTAATCTTTAATCCATCGGCTGCAGAAGATTTCTGTAGACATGCTTCAATGCTCATTAAACCATAACTACGAATTTTATCTACATGACCTGCATTCAAAAAATGCCAATATAAAAGTGGGGCATGGTCACCAGCATTTTCCCCATAGTATTTTTCAAACACTTCTCCTACAATCGAGTGAAGTATTTTTTTGTTATGATTAAGGATCATGTCATACACAACATTTTGAATTAGCACATGTCTAAATAAGAGTGTCTCGCCAATTTCTCCAGAAGTGGATCCGTGACACAAAAACCCATGCCCTACGAGCTGCAAAAGCCTTTGTTCATATGAATGAGGCGTCCCAATCATACTTTCAGCATTTTCTAAAATTTTTGCTGGAAAACTTTCTCCAATAACAGCTGCAACCATAAGTAAATCTTTCAAAGGTTTTTCTAGTTTATCAACTCGTCCCATTAAGATACTTTGAACAGAACTTGGAACATTTACTTCTTTCAAGGTTTGATGCAAGATCCAACGCCCACTGCCATCTCTTTCTAATAGTTTTTGATCAATAAGCGCTTGAATGAGTTCTTCAATAAAAAAGGGGTTACCGTCAGATTTCTGAATAATGAGCTTTTCATCCTCGGCATCTAAAGTTGCTCCCTCCAAAAGATGGGATAATATATTTTGACTCGCCGAGTAGCCAAGTGCATCTAGCGTTATGGATAAGCCTGCTTCTTTTGCTAATCCAGCTTTTTCAAATTCGAACTCTGGTCGAAAGCCTAGCAAAAACAATACGGGAACCTTCTGTTGAAAAGCACTTTCGACAACAAATGCTAGTGTCTCGATTGAAGGTTCATCTGCCCACTGCAAATCATCAAAATAAAGAACCAAAGGAATTTTATAAAGGTGCCAATGTCCATCTGCCAAAGTCTCAACAATGTATCGAAAAGCAAGATTCACTTGAGTTCTAAACGAATCTGGATCAAGGTTTAGTAAATCATCTGAATGATCATTTAATACTAAATGGTCATAAATTCGTTCGAAGCGCCTTATATGATCCGTTCGAAGATTTTCATTTTCAACATACTTAAACAGTTTATTTTTAGGAATTTGTTTAATAAGGTCGCATATCATTCCCAAAACTGTGCGATTAGAAACAAATGCCGCTGAACCGTAATATGTTCCATCGACATTTTTTAAAAACTCATGAATTAATCTAGACTTTCCCAGGCCTGGATGAGCAGAAACAAAACAGAGCCCACTTTGCTTTTTTTTGGTACATTTTTCTAAGACATTTAGCAACTGGCCAAGTTCCTGTTCTCTTCCCACAAATTTATTATTTTCAACAATAGGTGATCTTTCCCACTTCTGATGTCGTTTTAAATTAACAGATTCGACACTAAACACAGACACAGGCTCAACTTTTCCCTTAACAGATATGCTACCTAAATCCTCACAAATAAATCTATCATTTAGAGCTAGTCGTACGTCGTCGCTAATCATGATTCCGTTAAGAGGCGCATTGGACTCTAGGCGACTCGCCAAATTCACGGCATCTCCCATGACTGTGAAGTCTTGATCTCTCGCCTTACCGATCTTTCCTGTCACAACGAGACCAGAATTAATTCCAATACGCATGCCTATTTCGATGCCACGTTGTGCTAAAATATGGTTTACTTCGGTAAATTTCTCTTTCATACCCAAGGCAGCCATAATCGCTTTTTCACAATCTAGTTCTGAGGAGCGAGTTACACCAAACAATGCCATCATGCGATCCCCTTCATATTTATCAATATAGCCATCATGTTTTTCAATTTCGTGAGTCAAAATTTTAAAACATCGATCAATGATTAACTGTACATCTTCAGGATCCAACTTTTCGCTCATTGCGGTAAAACCCTGAATATCTAAAAATAGAATGGTTACAATTCTTCTCTCGCCTTCTTTAAGAGACGTTCTCATGTTTTTTGATTGAATCACATTTGAATGCGACAATTTGTCAAGATCGGAACGAAGGATTTCTGACCAATTTGCGCTTTGCATAATTTAGCACAACTCCTTGATGATCTTACAAATACCTTCTA